>CAZFBE010000011.1:0-30581 GCA_964517115.1 uncultured bacterium | reverse complement strand
ATAACAATATAAAAAGCGCAATAAGGCTAACAATTGTATCATTTATCGAGACAATCTGTATTTCGGTTGATAAATCAGGTTAAATTTACAATATTGGCAGTAGCTGTAATCAATTAATTTTAGACAAGCTGTTTATTTTCTGTAATTGTAAAAACCCTCTCCGCTCTTTCTTCCAAGTTTACCCTCTCCAACCAACTTGTCTAAAAGGCCACTGGGCGCAAAAAGATCCTCATCGGGATAGGCTTCGTGCCAACCATCGAGGATGAATTTGGTCGTGTCTAGGCCAACATAGTCCAACAAAGCCATAGGGCCCATTGGGTAGCCACAACCCAATTTCATTGCTGCATCTATATCTTCCACAGATGCATCTCCTCTTTCCAGCATCCTGACGGCTTCAATCAAGTAAGGAACCAGGAGCCTGTTGACAACAAAACCCGGAGTATCCTTACATGATACTGTTTTCTTTCCTACGGCTTCGCCAAAAGCCATCAATGAAGCATGTGTTTCATCGCTTGTCTCATCTGACTTGATAACCTCAACAAGCCTCATGACCGGAACTGGGTTGAAAAAATGAAGTCCCCCGATTTTGTCTCTTCGGCTTGTAGCCTTCGCCAAATCCCTGATAGGCAATGAAGATGTGTTTGATGCAAAAATTGCATGTGAGGGACAATTTTCATCTAAGAATTTGAAAAGCTCTTGCTTCAAGTCTATATTTTCTGTAATTGCTTCCACAACCAAATCAGCATCCTGTGCCCCTTCTTTTCTGCTTGTTGTTGCCTTGATTCGTCCAAAAACAGTTTCGAATTCAGCATCAGCATCCTCTTGGCTTTCGTGCTTCTTTCTAAGAACCCTCTTAAGGCTCCCTGAAATTCTCTTCATCCCCCCATCAATAAAATCTTGCTCTATGTCAACCATTGTCACGTTATATCCAGCATGAGCTGCAACCTGAACAATACCAGCTCCCATCAAACCACTGCCAAAAACTGTTACATTCTTTATTTCCATATCAAAAAACCCTCCATTATTAAAAAACTATTATGATTCTAAAAAATGGATGTTGGTTTTTTAACAGAAAGGATGCTCCCGGGCCTGGGTGTTGATAGATTAGTCTATGAATATTCAAAAAATTTAAAAAAATTTGGAAATAATTCTTTTATACACGCATCAATAACAGATCCTGACTTGGTGCCAAGCAACGTAAAAGTAAAAACATTACCCCCAATAAGATCGCGTAGACCCCCTGTTCAAGATTTGTGGGCAATAGAAAATCTACCTTCACTGTCGGCAAACAAGAACACCAGGTGGATATTGTCGACCCCTCCTTATTTTGCCTTAACCCCATTTTTAGGACACTCGACAATACTCCATGGTGGAACAACCCCCCATCAAGGACTTAGTTTAAAAGGTGCCGCTGTTTACTATTGGAGAGAAATTACACAAAACATGATCTATTACCCTTTTGCAACAAAGATAATTGTGCTCTCGGAATTTCTTATGCAAGGGCTCCCAAAAGTGCTTCAAAACAAGGCTGAGATTATCAATCCTGGCTGGAATCATTACCCAAAAAAAACAGAGTCTGCTTCCTTAGAAATAAAAAATCTCCTGACAAAAGATTGTCAAAAAACAATCCTGTACATGGGGAGGCTGAATACGCAATACCAACCTTATAAAGGACTTTTAAACCTAATAAACATGGTTAAAGAAATGCCCTTTACAAAGCTGGTTTGTTCTGGATATGGAGATAAAAATGATGTCGCCAAGCTTGAAAGTCTTGGAGTTACCGTTTTTCAGAATCACCCAAGCAAAGAGATGGGTAATCTGATTGGGGCTGTTGATGCAGTAGTTATGGCGAGTGAGTGGGAAGGGTACGGACTCCCGGCAGCAGAAGCGCAATACCAAGGAACCCCTGTTGTTGCTCTTGACAGGGGCGCTCTTCGAGAGGTTGTGGAAAACAACACTACAGGATTTTTAGTTGACAATTTTAAAGAGATGAAAAAAAAGATTGAACAGTTATTTTTAGACAAAAAACTTTATGAAGAGTTCGCTGTTGCAGGCTTGGAGAGGTCAGAAATTTTCACTTGGGAAAAGTCAAGTTTACAACTTGAAGAATTTATAAGTTCAAGATAATTTCGGGGACTTTCCAAATTTTTTCAAAAAAGTCCACATTACAAAAATAGAAACCCCCAAGCATGCCCAGGGAGACCAACCGGCCCAAATCAAAAAATATCCGAAAAATATTGACACAGCAGCAACAAAAAGAGCGTATGGCATTTGGGTTTTTACATGTTCTATATGATCACTGCCTGAAGCTGTTGAGGAAAGTATTGTTGTGTCAGAAATAGGAGAACAATGATCCCCCCAAACGCTCCCCCCTAAAACTGCAGAGATTGCACAAAGGAAAATAGGATTGTTTGTTGAAAAATCACCATTTGAACTTAAAAGGCTAACAGAGAGGGGGATGACAATTGGCATTAATATGCCCATTGTCCCAAAGGAAGTTCCTGTCGAAAATGAAACCCCCGCTGCAATAACAAAGATTATCACTGGCAAAAGCCCCAATGAAATAGAACTGTCAATTTGAGAAATTAAATAACTGGCTGTACCAAGTTGGTCACAAACATCCTTTAAGCTCCAAGCCAAAACCAAAATACAACATGCGTAAAACATTGACTGGAGCCCCTTGATCCAAAAATCCATAACTTCCGATAGATTAAACTTCGACTGAGATATCCCCAGGACAATGGCCATGAAAGACCCTGTTACAGAAGCCCAGAGTAATGAAACAAAAGGGTCCCCTTGTGAAATTATTGTAGCAAAACTCTGACTTTCACCAGGAGAAATTCCTGTTTTCCACAACCCCCATAAAGTAGTTACGATGACTACTAAAATTGGGGAAAGAGCGAACCAGATTCCTTTTTTTTCTTCTTTTTTTAATTCTGAATCCAGGTGATTTTTTTTATGCAAAGCTTTTTTTTCAGCACTTAGCATTGGCCCATAATCCAAACCTGTTTTTGCGATGAAAAAAACAAAAATTAGTGCCAGTATTGGATAAAACCTATAGGGTAAAGAGTCTATAAAAAGTGAATATCCGTTTGCCTTTATGCCTAAGTCATTAATTGAATCCTGTATTAAGCCAATTTCAAATCCTATCCATGAAGATATCAAAGCAATTGATGCTATTGGTGCTGAGGTAGAGTCAACAATGTAAGCTAATTTTTCTCTAGATATCTTATACTTATCAGCTATCCCTCTCATTGTCGTTCCCACAAGAAGGGCATTTGCGTAATCGTCAAAAAATACAACCATTCCGGCTAACCAAGTTTTAACCTGTATTGATTCTCTGGTCTGTTTTTTTGCTGTTATGGAATTTATCAACCTTTGAGCAAAGCCTGTATTCACGATAATTGAAACAACTCCCCCTAAAAACATTGTGAAAAGTAGAACGTTCACGTTATCTTTATTGCTTAAAGTGGGGACTATAAAACTATCAAAAGATTCGAAAAAAGAAAGCATTTTGGTTTCTTGGAGCAGGATTGTGCCCAATAAAACCCCCGAAAACAATGACAGCAAAACCCGTTTTGAAATTATTGCTAAAAATATTGCAATCAATGGCGGAAGTATGGAGGTGAAATTACCCTCTATCATCTTTCAGTGCTGCTTGAGCTGCAGCAAGCCTTGCAACCGGTACCCTGAATGGGCTGCATGAAACATAATTCAAACCAATTTCATGAAAAAATAATATTGATTTTGGGTCTCCGCCATGTTCGCCACATATTCCAAGCTTGAGGTCCTTTTTGGTCATCCTTCCCTTTTTGGAAGCCATTCTGACCAATTCACCCACTCCAGTTAAATCAAGAGATGCAAAGGGGTCTTCGTGCAATATCCCGCTCTCGATATAATTTGGAAGAAAAGAGTTTGCATCATCTCTTGAAAGCCCGAAAGTTGTTTGTGTTAGGTCGTTCGTGCCGAAAGAAAAGAATTCAGCATGTTTTGCAATCTCATCTGCAGTCAAAGCAGCCCTTGGCAACTCTATCATTGTGCCTATTTGATAATTGCCGTCAAACCCAGAACTTTTAGCGGCTTCATGAATAACTGCTTTTTGTCTTTTTAACTCCTCCATGTGCCCAACAAGAGGAACCATTATCTCAGGAGACACAGATTGTTTCCCAGAAGAAACCTTTTTAGCAGCCAGGAATAAAGCCTGGGTTTGCATTTCTGTAATTTCTGGATAAACAAGACCCAGCCTACAACCTCTATGCCCGAGCATTGGGTTTGCTTCGCTGAGTTTTTTAATCCTCCTTTTGATTTCATTTAGTGAAATTTTCATGATTTTTGACATTTTTTTAATGCCTAAGTCGTCATGTGGTAAAAATTCATGCAATGGTGGATCAAGCAACCTTACCGTAACAGCTTTCCCGTCCATCACTTGGAAGATTTTTTCAAAATCTTCTTGCTGTAAGGGAAGGAGCTTTTTTAAAGCTGCGTTTCTTGATTTGTTTGTTTTTGCCAAAATCATTTCCCTAACAATATCGATACGTTCGCCTTCGAAGAACATGTGTTCGGTTCTGCACAAGCCAATTCCCTCAGCCCCAAAAGCAATCGCCTTTCTGGCCTGGTCGGGCTGATCCGCATTTGTTCTTATTTTTAATTTTCTAAACTCATCAGCCCACTCCATGATGAGTGAATAATTTTGATACACTTGCGAATCTTCAGGATTTAAATAGCCATCCAGTAAAACATTTAGTATTTCTGAAGACCTTGTTGGGATTTCCCCGTCAATTATTTGGCCTGTTGTTCCATCTAAAGAAATGAAATTACCTTCACGAAGGGTCCTTCCTGAAAAAATTAAAGTTTTTTTAGAAATGTCTATAAGAGCTTTCTGACAACCGACAACACAAACCTTTCCCATCTGCCTTCCAACCAAAGCTGCATGGCTTGTCATGCCTCCCCTAGAGGTTAATATTCCTCTTGCAGCAGCCATTCCCCTTATGTCTTCAGGGCTTGTTTCAGGCCTGACCAATATCACAGGCTCACCACGGCTTGCAAAATCTTCAGCTGCTTCAGCAGAAAAAACAATCCTGCCTGTTGCAGCTCCAGGGCCTGCTGGAAGCCCTCTGCCCAACAACCTTCCTCCCCTTATTGAGTTCTGCTTTTCATTGGGGTCAAAAAGCGGTTGAAGCAAATGTCCCAGATGTTCAGGGTCTATAGAAAGAAGAGCTTCTTCTTTTGTCATTATTCCCTCTTCAACCAGATCCACAGCTATCTGAACAGCAGCAAACCCAGTTCTTTTCCCTGTCCTGCATTGCAGCATCCATAGTTTTTTATCTTGAACTGTAAATTCAAGATCTTGCATTTCTCTATAATGTTTTTCCAAACTAGAACAAACTTCAATTAAATCACCGTAGGCTTCCGGAAAAACCTGCTCCATTTTCCCGATGGAAAGGGGGGTCCTTATCCCCGCAACCACATCTTCCCCCTGGGCATTAACTAAAAACTCCCCATAAACATTTCCTTTTCCCGTGGCGGGGTTTCGAGTAAATGCTACCCCTGTTCCAGAATCATTATTAAGATTGCCGAAAACCATTGCCTGAACATTTACAGCAGTCCCCATTTCATAACTAATACCATTAAGCCTTCGATAGACAACCGCCCTTTCGTTCTCCCAGCTTTTAAAAACAGCATTAATTGCCCCCCAGAGCTGTTCTTCTGGGTTGTCGGGAATTGGCTTCCCATGACTTTGAGCAATCTTTTTGTACTCCTTACAAATAAACTCCAAATCACCTGCATCAAGATCTGTATCTTCTGTTATGTTTTTTCTCTTCTTGTAAAGATCGAAATAATCATTGAACGGGTCCCTCCCGTCTTGGTCCCGAATGTTCAAAACCACGTCTCCGTACATTTGGATAAATCTCCTGTAAGCATCCCAGGGGAACCTTTCGTTTTCTACACTTTTTGCCATCTCTTTGACAATCTCATGATTAAGGCCGAGGTTTAAAATTGTATCCATCATTCCTGGCATGGACACTGGCGCACCACTTCTGACAGAAATTAAAAGTGGGTTTTTTTTGTCTCCAAAAAACCTTGAAACTTCTTTTTCGATTTTTTTAATAGCCTGCTTAACTTCAGGTTTTAAGCTTTCTGTATATTTGTTTTTTTCTAAATACTCCAAACATACTGTTGTTGGTATTGTGAATCCAGGGGGAACAGGGAATCCCATGCTTGCCATTTCTGCAAGGTTCGCTCCTTTGCCACCTAGTAGATTTTTTTTAAAAGGGCCTTTGTCTATTTGTGATCCAAAAAAATAAACATTTTTCATAATTTTGATTGTAAATTAGATGCTTTTTTTTAGAACCATTGCAATCATATTTCTGGGAGATTCAGTATAAGAAAAGGGTAATTTTGTTTTTTTGAAAAAATTTAAACATTTTTCCCAATCAACTATCACTAAACAACCTCCTTTTTTCAGGACCCTGAGCGATTCTCTAAGTAACAACTCTTTGTTTTCAATGTTTGAAAAAATCCTTGATGCAAAAACAAGTGAGCATGTTTCGTCTTGAATCCCTAGGGAACAAACGTCATTTAGCAAGAAGGTGTGCTTTACCCCTCTCATTTTTTCCCGAGTTGCGTCAAGTGCTCCCTGTCTTTTATCTACACATATTAAGTTTTTGTTTGTATGAGTTGCCAAAAGCCTCGAATTCGCCCCATCACCACACCCGAGATCGACAACCGGGCCGTCAGGAAGGCCCTTTGGGATCCAGTTTTTTGAAAAATCACCCTTCTCCAAGATTCAAAAAAACCTCTTTGTCGTATCTTCTCAAAGGCCCAAACAAACTTCTATAAAGATCTCCATTTATCAAATGAAGAAGGATCCAACTAGACTCTCTACCCCATTCACCCTGGTTGATATTTTCCCAAATCTGTGCTATCCCCTCATTGATGTCTACTGGTCCTTCATTTCCAAAAAAGGCTCCCAAGACGCTCAGGTGGGCATTTTGATATTTTTCTTTTACCTGAAGGAGGGTATCTTCAGAAAGGCCTATCAATATTGGAATGGAACAATCGTATAGATTGTTCAAAACATCCTTGTTTATCTCTTTTGGCTTGGTGAAAGCCTTGTTTCCCAGGAGTTCCCCAAAGAATGCCTTGCTAGATCGAAAATAACCTAGATGATCTAAGAGGCATGAAAAATCTTCTTCTGTAAATGAACTACTTGTGGGATTGTTTCGTAGCCACCTAGTAGCAGAGATCCCGGTTCCCCATAAAACAGCCTCGTACTCGTTAACAACCTCATAGTCTTCTTTTGGCCTTAATGGCAAATTGTCACAAGTTTCATCTATGCTCAAATGATTTTTAACGTTCAGGTAAATCCCCCGTTTGAATCCTGGGACGTCTTGTATTGATTCCACACTTAGGAAGTTACCATTCTTGTTTCTGTATCCAATAATTGATGCCGCTAACCCTGGGCTTATTGCTGTAAGTTCTTGAAGTTGGTCTTCATTTGCTGTGTTGATGTTGATACAGGTTTCGTATTTAGGAATAAAGCTTTTAAATTCTTCGAAGTCGAGCCTTGGTACTTGCTGCTCCTTGAAAGCCCTTTCAACAATCTCCTCGTAAAAAAAACCTCCATCAAATTCTTTTCCTTCATATGCAATTGAAATAGCCTCTAGTGGAAAACCCCTTTTTAACAAAGTTTCGCTTAGGTTTTTTATTTTTTCTTCATTACTTAGGATTTCTTCGTTGTACTGAATTTCTATGCTTGATATTCTTGTTTCATCTGTTGGGTGTGTAGAGAAGGCTATATCTATATTGCTTGGTTCTCCATTTGGCCTCAGTTGTTGAATCCTGTTAAAAAAAACTGAAGAATAATGTGGATTAAAACCAGCATCCCATATAAAGCGTGCTCCGAAGTAATCAGCCATCGTTTCGTGTTTCCTGGAGTAATGAAGACTTCTTAAAGTTGTCAAGAGGTCAACAAAATTTATTAGACTTTCATCCTCTTCGCTAAAATCTGAAGAAAGCAGTAGCCCAAGCTGGAGGATTGTTACAGCAATCTGGTCACCTATTGCATCCAGCATGTGCCTATCTGCCGAATGGGCTGCCTCATGCCCCATGATCATAACAACCTCATCGGTTGTTTCTGCCCATCTCAGCATTCCCGAAAACATAAAAGTCAATCCAGCCCCAACATTTATAGCATTCATCTCTTCCCAGTCAACAACCTCAAACTGATACCCAATATTTCTTTTCTCATTTGCATGGCTTTCGACCAATGTGCCGTGATGCTTTACATATGCAACCAAATGTGGATTGTTGCTTAAAAGATTTGACTCTCGAAAGGCTGAATAATAATTTTTTGCATTTTTTTCCTCTTGTGCTTCTTTCATCTCTGTAAAACTGCCCCCACAACCAAAAAACAAAAAGGGGAGAAGTGTCAAGATGACTGCTTTTTTAACTTCAATCTTCATATTCTTTCTAACTATAATCGAACAAGTGAACAAAACCGTTAGGCCTTTTCATCTAGCATTCCCTGTGCATGACCTCGAAAAAACAAAAAAATTCTACACAGAGATTTTGGGTTGTGGGGTTGGAAGAAGTAGTGACAAGTGGATTGACTTTAATTTCTTCGGCCACCAAGTTGTTGCCCACCTGGTAACTCAAAAGAACCTTGAACGAGAAAAGAATAAGGTTGATAACAAAAATGTCCCTACAGAACATTTTGGGATTATATTGAATATGCCTGATTGGAAAAAACTAGCCTTGAGGTTGGAGAAAAAAGGTGTTCATTTCATAATAAAACCTTATACAAGGTTCAAAAACCTCCCTGGAGAACAGGCGACAATGTTTTTTTTAGACCCATGTGGAAATGCGCTTGAATTCAAAGCCTTTAAGCAAGATTCAGAAATTTTCAAAACATCATAAAAGATCTTCGGCACGTAGTGCTTCTCTGCTTTTTGGATATTCTTTAATTAATTTTTTCAAAAAAACTTTTTCCCAGGTTCTATTTCCTAACCTTCTTGAGAAAAAATCTGAAATTTTAAATAGGATTCTTGGCTTGAGATCGTCGTCGCTTACAGCCCCATGGACCTGAAGCAATGTTAAAAATGCAGCGAGCATTCTCCCCGCATCCATGTGTTCATCTATTGAGAAAAAACAAAATGAAAAATCAACCCCCGAAACATCTTCGTTGATAATTGCCAAATACTGATCAATGGTTAAAACCGGCTTGAGCTCATCCAGTAACGAAATCCTTAAATCATCGACTTCCAAGCCTTTGACGTTGTTGAGCGCACTGGACAAGATAACTTTTTCATAACCAGCTCGCCTTTCTCGATCCTTGAGAAGTTCAGCACTCCAGATTATTTCACGATATTTTAGGTTTCCAGGGCCATATCCATCTTCTTCAATTTCTTCAATCAACTGAAATCTGGATTTTTCTACCTCCATCAAAGTTGCTGTTAGCGGGAGGTTTAAACATTTGTAAGGATCGGTCATGATGTTAATTGGACGATTCTATTGGGCTTTTGTAATTTTTTATTAATTTTCTCAATTTTACAAAAGAAGCTACTGGATTTTCTGATTCAAGTATGCCGGAAGATACCGCCACCCTCAATTGCCTTAACCGATGGTTTTTTAAAAATAAATTCAAATTACAAGCATCAATCCCCCCAACAAGATATGCTGGCATCTTTGATTTTTGGATTATTTTTTCAATAATTGGCCAATCTGTCATAGCTGCCTCTCTTTTTGTTGGGCTTTGAAAAACTGCGCCAACCCCAATTACGTCAGCTTGATGCCTTGTTGCAAAAGAAAGTTGCTTCTCTGTTTTGACTGTTTTCCCAATTATCTTGTATTTTTCAAAACAAAACCTTTTTTTTACCTCTGGGATCGACATGTCCTTTTCCCCAACCCAAACCCCGTCAGAAAATTCCATCAGGTCAACATGGTTGTTAATCATCACCATGGGGAATATTTTTTTAAGAATGTTTAAATTCTGGATTATCCTTTTTCGGGATTCTTGTTTATGCGGCCTGTATTCAATAAAGGTAAGTCCTTTTCGAAACAATCCTTCCAAT
This sequence comes from uncultured bacterium, assembly GCA_964517115.1. Classification (GTDB taxonomy): domain Bacteria; phylum UBP7; class UBA6624; order UBA6624; family UBA6624; genus UBA6624. The sequence goes on along the minus strand of CAZFBE010000011.1, from coordinate 20,508 downwards.
AACTCTTTGTCAACTTCCTTCTTCCCTGGCCAAATCAAGAGGATGCTAGGAAAAACATTATTCATTCTGAAGATGTAAATCGTGAAAAGATTTTCGACAATTTTTTAGCTTTGATTTCACCCCGGCTCATCTTTTCTGCAACAATGGCTGGCATAACGCCGTTGTCGGTTGAAAGCTTTAAGGGTGGCACAACAAACTGCAATGAATGCTTTTTGGCAAGATGTTCAAATTCGCTTCTTAGTCTTTTGTTTGCAGAAACTCCTCCAACCAATCCAAGACCTTTGTAGCTTCCCGAACGCAACTCTTTTGAAGTTTGCTCCAGGAGATGCTTGAAAGCCGTGTCCTGAAAACTGGCACAAAAATCATCTATATTTAGATTTTTTGATTCTTCAATTTTCTTTCTGGCCTCTGTTTTTAAACCCGAAAAAGAAAATCCTGACCTGTTTCTCATTGGAACTGTAAACCTGTATCTTTTTTTATTTTTAGATTTTTCAGCATGAAGCTCTATGTCTGGGCCCCCGGGAAAACCCAAGCCAAGAATTCTTGCAATTTTATCGAATGCTTCTCCTGCGGAGTCGTCTCGTGTATTGAAGATGCATCTAAAAGCATCTGGATACGACCAATTCAAAAGCATAGTATGCCCTCCGCTAGCCAATAAAACAAGAATCGGAAAAGATTTTGGTTTTTCTTCTGATAAAAAAAGGGTAAAAACATGCCCTTCTAAATGGTTCACCCCGTAAACAGGGATTCTTAAAGATTCCCCTAGTCCAGCCGCCCAAGATGCACCAACAGCAAGAGCCCCTATAAGCCCTGGACCACATGTCACCCCAATAGAGCTTATGTTTTCTGATGTGACCATCCCTTCTTCTAAACAGTTTTCAAACAAATGATTTATTTGTTCAAAATGCTCTTTGGCTGCAATTTGAGGGATCACCCCTTTTGTACTTGAGTGAATCATTTGTGACCTCTTTTGGAAAGCTACGATTTCGCCATTTTTGAATAAAGCCACCGCAGTGTCATCACAAGAGGTTTCAACCCCTAAAATACACTTTGTTTTAACAGGCCCCACTGTGTTTGGACCATATTAGATCCCAGGAATCCCTTATGCTTTCTTTCTGTATTTCCTTTGTCGAGATGTGTGAAACTCTCGTAAGTTCCAATTTGGGGTTTGCCTCGAGTTCAAGGAATATATAGTCTTTCATTAACTTCCCAACCTGTTTTGCAAACCATCCCGAAATTGCATCCACCACCTCTCCAGCAGTTCCGTCAATAGCGTCTTCTGGAAGTTTCCACCTGGCTAAATGACTTTCAAGAGGCATTTGCAAGACCCCTTCAGCAATTTTGAGCCCTTCGGGGGTTGTTGCCACCAATAAACAATCCCAAAAGGTTATGGGTGCGCCATTCTTTTTTTCAAAATTATAAATTCTCCCCTTGCCAACAACAAAAACCTCCCCTCCCATGAAACTTGCCTGAACCAACTTCAAATCCGTGATAAGGGGCTGAATTTCTAACTCTAAATTAACAGCATCGAGGTTGTTGACCCTGCCTGAAAGAGTTGCCTCCCCATTGGCTGAAGAAATTTGAAACGGGCTTCCAAACGGTGCAGCGCCATTTATCTCAACTTCTGGTAAAAAAATTTCAATATTTTTATTTCTGTAAAAAACATCGTTCAGGGTTGCTCCAGTAAGCAAGGTTCCATCAGCAGAACCATACTCAAAACCGCTGATGTCAACTCCCCGACCCAGGAAGTGGGGGAGCAAGGCCCAGAGGAAAAATACAACTAGTAAAGTAACTGGCAAAAAGGTCTTTTTTGTCTTTTTCCCTCTTTTTTTGTACTTTTTTCTTTTAGGCATATGTATTTATTATGTACATAATTGTTTAATTTGGGCTCTGTTTCGCTCTCTTTTCCAAACAATCCAACATTGTCAATGACGGACAAAGCTCCCATCTAAGCGGCATTCCCGACATTGATATCTTAGGGTCTTTCGTAGTGCCAGAAATTTCAACAGGGATTTGGAAAATCTGGCTTTCGTGATCAGGTCCTGCAAAAAGAGAAATAAGCCCAATAACCTCTTGGCCAAAAAACTTAACTATTGAACTTGAGGTTGTCGCAACCTTTCCCTTGGCCAAAATTCCTTTTTCTTCTGAAAAATAAAAATCTTCAGCAAGCAGCACCAATTCAGGGTCCGAAAGTCTCAATAACAAAGAGTCCCCTCTGTAGGCTTCTTTTTGAACTTCCTGAAAATCTATCTCGAATAAATCTAATTGCGAATCTTCATTCATTAATTGCATTGAAGCTGGGCCTGTAATTCGAACCTCCCCCCTTGTTCCATCCTTGGGGTCGATCTTCAAAAATCCATCAAAAATACCCCTTGGCCACCAGTTAGCTGGCTTGCTCAGGAGCCAAGAAAAATTTTCAAAATCAACACTAACAACCCCTCCTTCCCCCAAACCCCATGAGAAAAATTCAAAATTTTTTGTATTTTTATTTGCCAAAATTCCCGAAGGCAATTCGCTCAGTTGGATTTCGTGAAAGTATTCTCCTTCGCCCGGGGTCACCGTTAATAACCCTTCTTGCAGTAAAAATATACCCTCTGCCCCTAGGAAAACATCAAGCAGGGGGCTTAGGCTCCCAAAAAAACCTCTCCACTCAACCCCCTCCCAACTTCCACTCAAATCGTTATTGTCTGACTTCAGCCCAACCAACCCGCCTGGCTGAAGGGGAATGATTGCTGACCAATCCCCATCCTGGTTAATTGAGCCCATGACTTTTATATCTTGGGACTGAGACAAAGACAGATTGTCTAAAACAAAACTTCCCGTTCCTCTTTCCCAATCAACATTCAAATCTCCGAGGCCTGGGTAAAAGCCAAAAATACTCCACCATTTGCTTTGTTTGTTAATTTGTGCCTTTATCCCAACAGCATGGGATTTTTCAAATGATGCATGTATTGATTCTTTTGAATTCATTTGTATTTTCATATACCCATTTTCTCCTAAAAGGTCCCACTCTCCACTAACTCTTGCCTCCAGATAATCTGCTTGTAGTTGATTTTTTGAATCCTCACTAAGTGTGATTTGTATTTTGCAGGTATTTGACATCAGCAACTTCGGAGCAACAAAAAAAGCCTGTGGCATCTTTAAATCAAGAAAATCTGTATTGGATTTGATTAAACAGTTTGCAACGGCAATCGACTCAGGGATCCTGAAGAAGGAGTCTGAAATACTTGTAGGTTCGGTAAATAAAAATTCAAAATTCTCAAATGAAATACTCCCCGAAAGGGAAAACCCTTTTAGCGGGTTCCCTTGTAATTTTAAATTTTCCCCTTTTGAAAAACCTGTTGGAATTTTTGATAAAAGATACCCTCCACCCCAGTCCAGGGTGTAGCAAAACCAAGCAACCAAAACCGAAAATAACATTTTGAAAATATTGGATTTTTTGTTTTGTTTCATTGTTTTTGCTTTTCTAACTCTAAAATAAATAATACGTGTGCGTATGAAAAAAGTTGAATTTAACCGTGAAAGACCTTTTGATTCTGTTTACGAATTGTTCTGTTATTTGAGAAGCCCCGATGGATGCCCTTGGGATAGAGAGCAAAATTTTGACAACTATGTTGGCTTTCTGAAAGAAGAATTGAAAGAATTAGATGATGCAGGGATGGGGGAAGAAAGAATTGAAGAAACCTTGGATGTTTTTTTCAACTCATTGATGTTGCTCATATGCCTTGAAGAGGAAGGGGTTGCTATAAAATCACAACTTTCCAAACTTTATAAAAAGTATTTTGACAGGCATCCACATGTGTTTGGAAACGAAAATGCAAAAAACGCAGAAGATGTTTTGGAAATCTGGGAAAGGGTGAAAAAAGAGGAGGCTAAAAAGAAAAAATGAATTTAGTAATAGTTGAATCTGGAGCAAAAGCCAAAACTATTCAAAAGTACCTAGGGGCAAAATATGTGGTTAAGTCCTGTTACGGTCACATCCAGAAAATTGATGAGAAAGCAGACTTGACAAAATCAGATGGAGACAGCCTTCCGGAACCAAAATGGATATTCATAAATGATAGAGCTACGAAATTCATAAAAGAAGCAAAACAAACAATAAAAAAGAAAAAGATAACAACCATCTATGTTGCAACTGACCCTGATAGAGAAGGGGAGCTTATAGCTTGGCGGCTTTCTGAACTTCTGGGAAAATTAGCAACTATAAAAAGAATGGTTTTCCAAGAAATAACCCCAAACGCAATACAGGATTCCCTCAAGGAGGCTCTTCGGGACGGTTCCATCGACATGCATATGGTTTGGAGTGCGCTTGTCAGAACCTTTATGGACAGGCTTGTTGGATTTGGTGCATCCAATTACCTGCAAAGATCTCTTCGCAAGTTGAAAAAAAGAGGCTTGAGCATGGGAAGGGTTCAAACACCAACCCTGGGTTTTGTTCTTGAACGAGAAGACAGAATCAATGCTCACAAACCTGAAAAATATTACGAATTTCATATACTTGCAAATAATTTTCTCTTTAAAGCTGTCTTTCAGAAACCCTACAAAAAAAATAAGCACCAGACAAAAAACCACCAAGAAGTTAAAGCGATTGAAAGGCTTTTAGAAAAGGAGGGAGGGTTGGTTTTACAAAAAGTAAAATCAAAAAATGGAACCTCAAAAGCACCCTTGCCCTTTTCCACAGACACCTTCATTCAGGCTGCTGGGAATCAAGGGATATCCCCAAAAGCGGCAATGGCTGGAGCTCAAAAACTATATCAATCGGGGCTAATAACCTACATGAGAACTGATTCAACCCGAATCAACCCATCCTTTAAATCTTTAATAATCAAAAATATAAAGACCGTATTTGGGGAAGATCACCTTTCGCCAACAAATCTCAAGTCATCGAAATCCGGTCCGAAGATTCAAGATGCACATGAGGCAATAAGGGCTACAACGCTCAAAAACAACCCTGGTGGACTTGAGTCAAATAAAAGAATTTATGATCTGATTTTAAAAAGAACAATCGCAAGTCAAATGGTAGCATCAAAGCATAAATCATTTACATTTTTAGCTTCCCTAAATGGAGAAGTAGATTTTGTAGCAAAACAAACTTACATTACATTTTCTGGATACCAAGCAGTCTATGGGAAAAAACCGGACAAAATTCCTGAACTTGCAGAAGGGAAAAGCCTCGATGAAATGTCTGCAAAAAAACCATACGGATTAATGGAAAAAGAAACAAAACCCCCTGCAAGGTTTAAACAGTACACGCTTATACAAAAGATGAAAGATACTGGAATAGGCCGTCCCTCAACATATGTCCCAACTGTTGAGAAGCTAAGCGAAAGAGAGTATGTCAAAGTTGAAAAAGGTAACATCTTCCCTCAGCCAATAGCCCCAGAGGTGATGAAGGTCGCTGCAAGCTGGGGAAACAAAGATGCTGGACATCTCTTTAACCCCGACTTTACAAAAAGTTTTGAGGGTTTGCTTGACCAAATTGAAAATGGCTCTAGGCCTGAACCCATATGGGGCATGACTAGAAATTACTTTAAAGACTTACAAGACAGAACAAACAAACAGATAACCCCATCTCAAAAAAACTTCCTGGAGACAAAAATGTTCCCTTATGCGGTTAAAAATAAGAATTTTTGGAAAAAGATGATTGAGTCTTTTGCAGAAGACAAAGGCACTCAGGACATCCTTCAGGATTTAATGGGGGAATTTTTATCAAAAAACGATCTTGATGACAGGTTGAAAACAATCTCAAAAAAAGCAGGAATGAAAATTATTGGATTCACGATGGAGGATGAAAAGTTTTCAGACTGGGCAAACGAAGAATCTAAAAAGAAAGGAATCAAAAGACCCGCTACAAAAAAACAGGTTGACTTTATTGTGAGCCTTGGGGAAAAAAAGGAGGGAGCTGACAAGCTGATTCCAAAGAATCTGGACAAACTTGAAATAGGGGATGCTGCAAAGATGATAAAAAACCTTCTCTCCCTTCCCGACATCCCCGGCAAAGAAACAAAACTCACAAAAAGACAATTGAATGCCGTGAATAAACTCTGCAGCACTTTGGACATCACGCCAAAAAAAGCTTTGGGGTGTTTGAAATTGGAAAAAAAGACGGTGGATCAGCTTTCGGTAAAAGAAGCCTCGAAAGTTCTTGAGCTTTTGTTTTCCAATGTCAAAAAACAGAAAAAAAACAAAGCCTGGAAGTTTGATTGCAATTGCAAATGATGAAAAATAATCATTTTGAAATTGATTCTCTAAAAATTATTACAATTTTTTTCATATCCTGGGGTTTGGTTGAAGTTGGAACCCCCTTCTGGCTTGGATTCCTTGTGTTTTTTTACCTCTTTAAACTAAAGATTCCTTCAGCTTCTCTTTTTTGGGTTGCCATTTTCATGTTCTTGCGGGCATTGCAAATTGCATCTTGGGAAAATTTTGACATAGACACACATCGTTTCTTGGTTTTTGGGGTTTTTTTCATGCTTGTATCATCATGTTTAAAAATTTTTTCAAAAAAAAACTGGCTTGAAGTCATGTTTAAATTTTTTCTCTTTGCCCTTCTTGCTAATTTGTTCAGTTACATCCTTGGCGAAAACTCCTCAATGGGCCTGGTTGCTGTGAGCCCTTTGGCAATTCTTTACTTTTCAAGAGGCAAAGGTTCTTTTGGCGGGGAAAAGAGAGGTTTGGTGGAGTGTATTCTTGGGTTGTGTTTTCTTATCTACATGAAGACAAACTATTTCAACTCTTCTGTTCCAGAGGATGAGCGTATCTTGTGGCTTATTCTTTCAGGTTGTCTTTTTTGGGGGGTCTCTGAACTAGTCTACAGATTGAAAATAACTACAGCACTGAAAGACTGATGAAGTTATTTTTAGCTTTTTCTCTTTTCCTTTTTGGCCAAGGTCTTGGCTTTAGCACAAGGTGGGAAAACCCAGAGCCTGGCGATATGCTATTGCCAGATTTTAAAACTTTTGATTATGAGTGGAAAGAATACTCTCTAGAAGACGTAAAGGATTTTTCTGTAATATTTTTATTCCATCCTCTTGACAATACTGCTGCAAAAACACGAGAAAGAAACCTAAGGGAACTTTCCATACTAAATGATTTTATTAGCGTGTTTGCAATAACCCATGAAGGGAATTGGGGCAGCAATAGGGAGCTTGGGAAAAGGGTAGAGCCGGAATATCCGATACTGTTCTCACAACCAGATACAAACCTTGAAAGCTGGGTTAGGAGTTGGAAAAAGAGTCTTCCTAGCGCACTTCTTGTAAAGGGTGGTGAGGTGCTGGCCCATGGAGAGCCTTTGGCAATCCTGTCTGTAGTTTTAGACATTGAGGAGGGGTTTGAAATCCCCCCTGTTGCAAATTCTGGGGGTTTGGGCTTTTGGTCCGATATAGAAAATTTGGAAGATGATCCGAAGTCAAATTTAAAAAAATGGTTAAACTGGAAACATATGAACTCGCAACCCACTTCTTCAAGGGTCGTTCTTGAAGAGGGGCTCTTGATGTTGGGATGGAGTGAAAAAATGGGCAAAAAGATTAAAAGAAATTTGGCTTGGGGTTGGTTAAGTCGTGTCATTGAAGCTGGTCCTCCAGAAGGACAGAGCCCTGACACCTGGCTTGATCGGGTTTTGCCTGAAATTTCTTCCTGGGAGGGGTTGGAACCAGACTCTCGTGCTTGGGTTTATTTTTTAACACAGGATTTTGAAAATGCATCCATCAAATTTGATGAATCTGCAATTGAAGGAGAGGGATTTATGGCTTCCATCTCTGAAATAAACAGCCTCGTCAGTAAGAGCCTGTATGAAAATCTCGAAGCCCCACAGGCGGTACTTCCTGCCCTTTTTGAGAAAATATTTACAACAGCCAGAGAGTCGACAAGAGGCCCCCTTATGGAATATTTTTTATCAATGGTCGAAAAGCAAGAGGCATGGTGGCCAAGGCTCAAAAAACCGGATCACTTTTACTTTGTGCAGGGGATTGCGCGCTACTACTCAAAAGACAGGGAATCCTCTTTCCAGTATTTTGAAAAACTCAAAAACGACCCAGACTGGCTAAGTGTCCTCCATTCTTGGGAGATATATTGATTTTTAAAATTCTTTTATTGGCTTCTTTTTCATGGGTCGTCTATTCTGTTGGAAGAGTCAATACCCTAAAAAAAACCATCTCCCTAACTAGAAAAAAAATTTCAAAATTGGAAAATGCCTACCTCTCAACGCTGGAAGACCTGAAGCTTCTTCTGGATTCTGATTTGGATCAAAAGAGAATTTTTGCTTCGCTAGCAGACTTTCTAAATTCCACACCAAACAAATTCAAAGAAAGTCAAGTACTGCAATTTAAGGAAATAAAAAAAACTTCTGAAAACACGCACGTTAATGCCTTGCTTGAAGAGCAAATTTCAATATCAAAAAAAATTATTCTTGAGAAAAAACTAGAATTAGAACTTGTTGGCAGGTTGAAAAAAATGAATTCTTCTTTTTGGCTTGATCCGCTTAACACTGGCAAATAATGGAACTTGACCATCTTTTAGACATGATTTCTCAAATCAAAACCCTCCATACCAGGGTGATGAAGACTGTTGACAGGCAAAGTGTTAATGATGAGATAGAAAAAATAGAAAAAAAACTAACGCAGGAGGAGTATTGGAGCGATTCAAAAAAATCCATTCCCCTGCAAAAAAACCTTGTTGCTCTTCGGAAAAAAGAAGAAGTTGTCGAGGTCTTGGAAAAAGAGATTGTTGATATTGCTGACAATGCCGAACTTTTGGGGTTTGATTTTGATGAAAATATTTTAGAAAGTTCAATTGAACTTGCAAAAAAACTGTTAAAAAAATTGGAGAAGCTTGAGATTGAGTTTCTTTTTAAATCTGATGAAGATAAAAACGACTGCATTTTAACAATTAACGCTGGGGCCGGAGGGGTTGATGCTCAGGATTGGGCAAATATTTTGTTGCGTATGTATCTTAGATGGGCCGAAATAATGGGCTTTAAAGCAAGGCAAATCTCAAAAACAGCAGGAACGGAAGCGGGGATTCTGTCATCAACAATCCTGATTCAGGGGATGTGGGCTTCTGGCTGGCTCTCTGGAGAGGCTGGAGTGCACCGCCTTGTAAGGCTTTCTCCTTTTGATTCTGCAAAACGCAGGCACACTTCATTTGCAAATGTTGAAATAACACCCAAGATAGAAGAGTCTCAAGATTCAAGCCTCGACATGAAAGACGTTGAGGTTTCTTTTTACAAAAGCGGTGGCCCAGGAGGGCAGCATGCAAACAAAACATCTTCGGCAGTGAGGGCCGTTCATAAACCAACAGGGCTTGTTGTAACGTGTTCGAACGAAAGAAGCCAGCATCAAAATAAATCGATTGCCCTGGCTGTTTTAAAAAGCCGTTTAGCTCAGCTTAAAAAAGAGGAGGAGATTGGAAAAAGGGCCGAAAATCAAAAAGTAGAAATTTCCTGGGGGAATCAAATTCGATCTTATGTCCTTCACCCCTACCAAATGGTCAAAGATATGCGAACCAGTTCAGAATCCGGAAATGTTCAAAAAATACTAGATGGTGATTTGGTTGGAATGATGAGGGCTTTTTTGCTTCATGCTGATGTTTAAGGGCTTTTTTGTCTTTTTGCTGCTTGCAGCATTTGGAGAATGTCCGGAAGACATTGTTGAAAAAAATATTTTTTCAGATTCGATATATCGTTTTTTTAACATCTCTCAAGAACAAATTGACTTGGTTTTTGTTGCTGAAAAAAAACAAAAAGAAAGCAAGGAGATCACTTTTTTCAAAAGGGCCTTTAGGGCAAAAATATTTTTGAAAAAAATTGAAGAAACCCCCCTTCTTGATTTTGTTGGCATAAGTGGTGGTATTTTTGTTGAAGAAAATAATGGAAAATTAGAAATAAAACTGCTGGGCCCTGATGAAAATGGATATCTTGAAGCTGCCCCAGTAAGCCCCAATCAGATTATTGTTGTTGCTCTTGATAGCGTTATAAAAAACGGTCTTTTTGGCGACAATGAGGCGGATTCTTTTTTCGATCCAGTAATAAGGGGTATCCAGGATGCCAAAATTTTAGAAAAATTTCCACAATTGTCTGAAAAAAAAATACATGTCCAGGATTTTGAGTCTTTAATCCTGGCTGATGCGGCAAGTATTAGGATAACTGCGGAAAATGTATGTTTTAGACATTTGAAAAATGAATAATGATAATTCTGACTAATGATGATGGCGGAATGTCCCCAACCCTTGAAAAAACAATCAGGGCCTTGGGGGGCTTTGAAACACTAATAGCGGTTCCTTCAAAAGATGTTTCTGGGTGTTCGATGTGTATAACCATTGACAGGGAGATACTTGTTGAAAAAAAGAAAATCTTCGGACGTGATGTGTTTGTCTGTGGTGGGAAAACTGCAGATTGTGTTTTGCTTGGCAAGACAATTGCAAAAAAACCAATTCAGGGATTGATTAGCGGAATCAACACGGGTCCAAATCTGGGTTTAGACATTATTTATTCAGGAACTGTGGCCGGTGCAAGAAAAGGATGCCTTTTGGGGATTCCTTCAGTTGCAATTTCAATGGAAAGAGGCGCCGGAAAAGACCAGAAAGTTTTTTATGAATCGGCATATTCTCTTTTGGGGGTGATAGCAGATTTGCTTCTTGTTAACCCCCCTCCAAAAAATCACTTTGTGAATGTCAACATACCAAACCAGCCTCTTGAAAATATTGGCGGAGCGATAACAACGGTTGCAGGAAGAAGAGGTTATGAAGACAGAATGTCTCAAAGGAAAAAAAGAGGAAAAACACTTGTTTTCATCTGCGAGGATGAGAGGATTGTGGAAGATTTTACACCTGGAACAGATTCGTGGGCAATCAGTAAAAACTTTGTCTCCTTGACACTCTTAAAAGATATGATTAATGAATCTGTTACGGATTGGGATTTGGATTCATGGGCCGAGTCCATCAATTCTTTTTTGGAGGTTAAAAAATGAAAGGTTCTAATTTGAAAATTTTTCAACTAATCATTGGCTTGTTTATTGTTTTTTTTGTTGTAAAGTCTATTTCACAGGGAATAAGTGGGACAAGAGCTTCAGACGTTCCTGTAAAAGAAAACTCAGAGAAGGGGCACCACAAAGAGGCTGGGGGCCATTAGTTTTTGTTTGATTACCTAATCTGTGGACTTGGCTCTATGGGAAATGCAATTGCAGACCTGCTTGAGTCTGGCAAAAAAAAATTTTATGTTTCAGAAAGCCTACATTCTGCAGAAAAATGTACTAAAAAAGGCTACCCCTCGCTAAAGTTATCTGATCTCCGGGTAAAAAACCCACTTATTGTTTTTGTTTGTTACCCCGATCTCATTGCAGCAAAAACAAAGTGGCCAAAATCACTTAATAACAATAATGTTTTTTTTGTCTGCATGACTGGTTGGCCTGTTCTGTATGGTAAATGGCCGTCCAAAAGCAATGTTTTGATGTATGCCCCAAAGGCAATTGCGTCTAAGCTGGACAGAAAAAAGTTCATGGTTGCATTTTCCGTACACCAAAAAACAAACCTTGCTCTAGACCCCCTAGATCACCTTGATGAAGTCTTTGGGCCTAAAAAAGCCATTGAGGTGAGCCCTGTTGAAGAGATGCGTTCAGATCTTTTGAGTGAACAGCTTGTATTGTGTGGATGGGGTCCTTTAATCAGTTTGCTAACATATAAAAAATTGATTGAGGTTGGGATCCCAAAGGAGCTTGCATGGGAAGAATGTACTCGAGAAGCTGCGTACATCTTTGAAACTCTTGCGTCCCTGGGCCCAGAAAAATTTTCAAAAAAAATCAGCTCTCTTGCGCTAAGGGGTGGCTATAAGGCAATAAAAGATTTCCCATTTGCACATTGGAACAAAATGATTGATAAGATGTATGAGAACATAGAAAATGAAAACATATCCAGCGCAACAGACAGCATTCTGCCTTCAGAAAAAGATGCTAGGAAATTTTGGAAAGAATTAGATGATGAATAATCTTTATATTGATCCGAAAAAATACACCAAAAACAATACTTTCCCAAATGCAAATGAAATAAAAGTATATGACACAACTTTAAGGGATGGCGAACAGACCCCTGGGGTCGCCTACTCCCCTGAACAGAAATATGAAATAACTAAAATGATTTCTGATATTGGTGTTCATATTATCGATGTTGGATTTCCTTTCGTTTCTTCTTCGGAGAGAGAGACTCTACGAAAAATAATCGAAGGGAAAAGGCTTGGGGAAATTAGAGAAGATCTAGAGATTCTTGTTATGTGCAGGGCGAACAAGAATGATGTTGATGCAACTTTAAAAACTTTAGAAGGGGTTGGTGCGAAGCCTTCAGAAATTACATTTTTAACATTTACCTCTGCAAGTGATCTTCATATAAAAGTAAAGCTTGGTCCTACATTGCTAAAACGAGAACAACAAACATCCTCTGTTGAGGATATTTCCTGGTACAAAGAGGCAAATTGCAAAATGATGGAAGAGATTTGCTCGTATATAAAATCTCATGGAGTAAAAAAAATTGAATTGGGGACAGAAGATGCAAGTAGGGCTGAAATTGGTTACCTTACTGAACTAATTGACCGGTCTGTTCAAGCAGGAGCAACAAGGTACATCTTCCCCGATACAACTGGATCTTTAACCCCTGAATCAACAAGGTACTATGCAAGAGAATTACGAAAAGCCTTTCCCAAGTTGCCAATGGTTAGCCATTTTCATAATGATTTTGATCTTGCTGCAATCAACACCATAGTTGCGCTCCAGGAGGGGATAGAGGGTTTTAGCGTATCTGTTAATGGAATAGGAGAAAGGGCTGGAAATGCGGCCTTGCACAATGTTGTTGTTGCTTTAAGGGTTTTGTATGGTGTTGAAATTCCTCAATTCAAATATGAAAATCTGAAAAAACTTTCCGACCTTGTTGAATCTTATTCTGGGATGCCGATTAGGCCCAATGAACCTGCTGTTGGAAGGAATGTTTTTGCTCACGAGTCTGGAATTCACACTCACGGCATGCTTAAAGATCCACAAACATATGAGCCAATACCGCATGCTTTGCTTGATGTTGAAACGCGTTTTGTCTATGGCAAACATACGGGGATGGCTCTTTTGAATGACCTGTTTGAAAAACATGCTTCTGAAATCAGCAAAAAGGGTATAGAGGTAAACCAGGATTTTAAAGATAAGATACTCCATAAAATCAAGAAAAAGAGAGAAGAAATGGCAGAAGAAAATGTTGCCCTTGCGGCAATGAACAAATATAGAAAAATATTAAAAAAAATTGAAATTGACGAAAAAGAAGTTTTGGAAATGATCTTTTCACTTGGAAAAAAGCATGAAAAAAATTAAACTTGCTGAACCTGTTGCAGTTGTTGGGGCAAAAAGAACCCCTGTTGGAAGGTTTGGTGGAGGCTTGGCTTCGCTTAGCGCTGTGGACCTTGGGGTAACAGCTTCTAAAAGTGCAATCACGCAATCAGGGATAAATATTCAGGATATTTCTTTTGCTGTTTTTGGACAGGTTTTACAAGCCGGAGCTGGACAAAACCCCGCGAGACAGGTTGCTCTTGGAGCTGGAATGCTGGAAAGCACTGGTGCCTTTACCGTAAACATGGTTTGTGGAAGTGGGCTCAAGGCAATTCACCTTGCAGCACAATCAATCAGGGGTGGTGAACATGACTTTGTTTTGGCAGGGGGAATGGAATCAATGTCTAATGCCCCTTACTACTCTAGAAAAAGCCGTTGGGGAACGGGGTATGGGAACATGTTTCTTGAAGATGGGATGCTTGCAGATGGACTAACAGATGCTTATAGCAAAAAACACATGGGGGAAGCGGCGGAGTGGGTTGCTGAAGAATACAAAGTGTCGAGAAAAGATATGGACCAATACGCATGTGATAGCCATTTGAAATCAACCTCTCAAACAAAAATCCTGGGATCTGAAATTGTTGGAATGGCAACTGGGGGAATGAAGCAAGGAGGTTCAGCGCCAGAGGGAATTTTGAGTTTTGATGAAGGTCCGAGAGAAACCTCCCTCGAGAAACTAGCCTCGTTGAAGCCTGTTTTTAAAAAAGGGGGGAAGGTGACCGCCGGAAACTCTTCCTCGATCAATGATGGTGGAGCTGCGGTTGTTTTGGCTTCACGTAGTGCTGTAAAAGAAAGAAACCTCAATCCCTTGTGCTGGATCAGGGATGGTGTGGATGGTGGGGTTCCCCCTCAGGAGGTTTTGATGAGCCCTCTTGCGGTGTTTCAAAACTTAAAAACAAATCTTGGGTTAGGTATTGGTGATTTTGAAATAATTGAAATAAATGAAGCTTTTGCGTGTCAAATGGTTGCTCTTGAAAGAGAGTTACATTTAGACCGAAAAAAACTAAACCCCTTGGGGGGAGCCGTCTCCCTGGGTCACCCGATTGGATGCTCTGGGGCAAGGATAGCGGTGTCGTTAACTTCACAACTAAGGGAAACAGGTGGGTTAGCCTTTGCCACATTATGCCTCGGAGGAGGCAATGGCACAGGGATGATTTTTCAGAGGAATTTAAATTAATCTGTTAGAATTGCTCGTTGCGCAATGAGTACAGTAAGAACATATCAACCAAAAAAAAGGCACAGAAAGCGTGTGCATGGCTTTAGAAAAAGAATGCTTCGCCCAGGCGGAAGGGCTGTTGTCAGGGCAAGAAGGCGCAAAGGTAGAGCCAGGCTCACCCACTAGTTTGTCCAAAGGTTCTTTTTGGAGTTCCAGCTTGCGCGGTTGGTTTTATTTTCACCCTAAAAAAACCCCTAGAAAGTTTCATAAAATAATAAGCGGGGTTGAGCTTTTCTTCCTGCAGACAGACTCCCTGTGTCCCCGTCTTGGGATTGTCATCCCAAGAAAATACGGGAATGCGGTTAAAAGAAACTCTATCAAAAGAAAAATACGTTTTTGGTTTTGGAAAAAGACAGAACAAATAAAGTCAAAAACAGCAATTTTAAGGATAACGTCTGACCCAGGTAAAAACCTGGACAAGGTTTTAAAATCTGTGCTAGAGTGTTGGGAAAATGAATAAGATTTTTGTATCTTTGATTGTTTTTTATAGAAAAAACATCAGCCCCATATTCCCTCCTTCTTGTAGGTTTTCTCCAACCTGTTCGGAGTATTCTTTAAAGGCTTTTAAAAAATATAACGCCTGGAAAGCCCTTGTGCTCTCCGTTTCGAGAGTTTTGAAATGTAATCCCTTTTTCAAAGGGGGGGATGACCCCTTAACATGACGGAATTTCTTGCAAAAGCCTTTTTTTCTATTATTGAAATGATCCATTCTTTCACCGGCTCTTACGGAGTGGACCTTGTCTTACTTACAGTCATGGTTAAAACAGCTCTTTACCCATTAACTTTTCAACAAATGAAAAACCAACGATTGATGCAAAAAATGGCCCCGGAGCTTAAAAAACTTGATTCTCTAAAGAGCAAAAACCCCCAAGAATACCAGCAAAAAACAATGGAGCTGTACAAAAAGCACAAAACAAACCCCTTGGCTGGATGCTTGCCGATGTTTATTCAGTTCCCAATCATCATTGCTCTTTTTAGGATGCTTAGAGACTACTCAATAAACAATGGTGTGTTCCTGACTCAGGATCTGTTTGGCGTCAATCTTGGAGCAACTCCCGTTGGCACTGTTCCGACCCTTAGCGAAGCCCAAAGGCTTCCTGGTGCAACGGCCTTGCCTTCTCCATGGGGAAATGATCCAAACTTCATAAGCTTTTATTGGCCAGCATTGCTCTTGTTGGCTTTTTATCTCCTGACAACAATTCTTTATCAAAACCAAATGATGCCAGCAAAAAAAGAGGGAGAAGATGCCATGCCGCAGCCCTTCAATCCAAAAATATTCACATTCATGATTCTGATTTGGGGTCTTTTCTTTCCTGCAGGGTTGATTTTTTACTTTATAGTTTTCAACGTGGTCAGCATTTTCCAAACAAAGATGATCTATAAAAAGTTGGATTATGAAAATGTTCAAAAATAAATTAATTGTTATTCTGGTTTTTCTTTTTGTTTTTCTTGCTGTCCCAAAAACAAAACCAGACCCAGCACTATCTCAAACAAATGCATCCTTGAGCTTTGCAAATGTGATGCCTGAGTTACACGTCTTTCCAGAAAAGAGACTTTTAGACTTTGAATCAGGGAGTTTTGAGGAGCTTGTAGATCTTTTGTATGATTTTTTAATCTACTCGCCCCTGTATGAGGTAAAAATCGCTGTTCCTGAAGGGTACTTGTTTGAAGACGATCTTGAGGAATTTGTTTCGGAGTTCCTTCCATCTAGTAATTTTTCGAGATCAGACATCGTAGTTTACTCAGAAGGAGAGTTTGAAGAAGGTGATTTTGTTTTTTGGCTAAATGACAGCAAGGGAATTTCGCAAAAGTTTTCAATCTTAGAGTCTATGGATCGCTTAAAACAAGAAGAAAGGGCGCTTTTAAAAAAGGATTGGCTCACCAAAACAAAAGGAGGGGGTCTTCCGTTTAACATGCTGAGGGAAGGATGGGTTGTTGTTGATCATCCATACAGAATTCCAAAAAAAGAATTTTTGGATCTGGAAAATGTCAGGTTTTTGGAATTGGATTTAGGTGTGAATGTTGATTTCCTAAAAAAAGATCCCGTTCCTTGGGTTGGGAAAATAAAGATTTCAGAAATTGAAAATCTTGTTGGGTCTTTTTGTTTTTCTTTTTGTGGTGAAAACGAAAAGATTGGAAGGTTTCCTATATTTTTCAAAATCAAAGACGGAAAAACTACACATTGGTCATCAGGGTACCCTCCAATTGAGTGGATTAGACAATGAAGGACCACTCTAGAATAATATCAATTGATGGCCCTGCTGGCTCTGGAAAAACAACGGTTTCAAAAAGCCTTGCAGGGGCTTTGGGTAATTCTGGCTGCATTAGCAGTGGACTTATTTACAGAATGATTGCTCATGATGCTCTTTATGGAAAAATACTCGCTTCTCTTGGGGGTTCAGAAAACGCCTTGGCCCAAATGATGAACATGAATGGGTGGAGCCTCCTTGACACCATGGAAATAGTTGGGAAAAATGATTCAAAAAATATAACAAGTGACTTTTATGGTGAAGTTTGTGATAAAAAAAGTAGTGAAATCGCGAAAGATAAGAAAAACCGTTTTTTGGTTTCTGGGTTTATAAAAAACCTAATTACATGTGATGGTTGGTGTGATTATGACTATATCATCATAGAGGGCAGGGATATTGGCTCTGTTGTTTTCCCAGATGCGGGTTGGAAGGTTTACCTTGATGCGTCTCTTGAACAGCGGGTTGAAAGGAGGAACCTGGAGATAAGGGGAGCTGGTGATGGAATCCTTGAAAGAGACAATAAGGACAAGACAAGGAAAAACAACCCTCTTGTTGTTCCTGATGGTGCTTTTTGTATAGACTCAACCTTGTTGGAAGTAAGAGAAGTTGTTTCTTTGATTTGTAATTATGTTGAAAAATCCTAAAAAATACCCCTTTAGCATTCCCTCTTACTGGTGTGCTGTAAATAGCTGTAGGACTTTCCTGCTTCTTTGCAACTCCTTCTGGTTCAATAAAAAAGATAAATTTAAAAACATCAAGCCAATTATCTTTGTAGCAAACCATACCAGCCACCTGGATCCCCCGCTTATTGTTTCCTCCAGGCCTAGACCTGTTCGTTTTTTGGCAAAAGCAGCTTTATTTAAGGGCCTTTTGGGTGCTGGAATGAAGTCTTGGGGTCAGGTTCCTGTTTACAAGACTGGCAAAACTGCTGGTATCAGTGTCATAAGAATAGCAATTGATGTTCTTGCCGGAGGTTGGGATATTTGTCTTTTTGTAGAGGGGACAAGGAGTCCTGATGGGAGGTTTAAACCCCATTGGGCAAGAACGGGGGCTGCAACTATTGCCCACAGATCAAAAGCAACCGTTGTTCCTGTTGGGATAGTCGGTTCTCACAAATCATTCCCCAAGGGAACGAGAGTTCCAAAAAGATGTCCTTTGGATATTGTTTTTGGAGACCCTATAGATTCAAAAGATTTTATTGAAAACAAACTAACAACAGACTCAGCAAAAGTCTTCACTGAACAAGTTGTAAAAGCAATTGATGCTCTTTTGCCAGAAGAGCAAAAAGCTTTGCCTGAGTCTTGGGAAAAGTTTAAAGGTTAAAAATTTTTTGCGCTCGTAGCTCAACTGGCAGAGCGTCGGCTTGCGGAGCCGAAGGTTGCAGGTTCAAGTCCTGCCGAGCGTGTGCTGAATAAGCGCTTGTAGCTCAACTGGCAGAGCGATGCCCTCCTAAGGCATAGGTTGGAGGTTCGAGTCCTCCCAAGCGTGTTTAGTTTAATATTTTTGTATCTGCTTTTGCAAGATGAAAACTTTTCGGAAGACCCAAAACTCCAAGCATTTTGTTTCCGTTTAATGTTTTTTGTATTTCTCTGTATGTTTTATTGGAAGGAGCTCTGTCATATGCTCCGTCAAAACGAGTTGCTTCTTTTGGCACAAGGTAATCATCCTCTATAAAGTCTGGATACCAACCTTCTGCCTTCTTTTTGAGAATTCTATAAATTCTTTTTTTTGCAAAAAGGGATTGCTTAAACCACTCTTCATCAAACCATGCACCTACAAAAACTCTCCTCCCCTCCCTTGCAGGGAAATCAGAATCTCCCATCCTCATACAACCAACAATAAGGTTTTCTTCGGTTGGGGCTGCATTTGGGATGTCTTGTGAGATATGAAGTTCTCCTGAATGTTTCCCGTTGGCAGTTCCAACCACTTGCACAAATCTTAACTTTGGCCAGTTGAGAGATTTTGCAATCCTGTCTGTTGAAACATGGCAGTTTCTTTCAGGTGGCTCATTTGTAATTTCGCCACCGGAAAGTTCCCACATGTTTTTTGTCTCTTTTCTCTGGGTGTTGATGTTAAGCATCATCCAGGGCCTTATTTCTTTCGACAACAACTCTGCAATACCTGTCAACCTGTTTTCGGTCGGTTGGCTTGAGCCGGTTGCAACAAGTAGCATTTGAAGCCACTTAATCCAGCTGGAATCCTTGTGTTTGGAAAATTGGTATTCTTTTTTCGGTGGGAAAAAGGAGAAGCTTCTGTCAACGGGAACCCCTGTCTTTTGTGCAAGATACTCCAGCGCATGCTTGTCCCACTCCCGTGCTTGTGCTGCTATCATCAAATCTGATATTTCTGTCTCGCAACCCTCCATGTCCTGTATGTCTGTACACAGATCTATGGGGTTTGAGGCAACCCTCATTGATTTTTCTCCAAGATACAGTGTTGTCTTTAGGTTCTGATAGGCGATGCCTTCTGGTGGTTCACCTAAGAATATGTGTGGTTCTTTGGGGTGTTTTGGGTTTGGGTTTTCCTCAGACCCTGTGCACCATGATCCGGGGTTTTTTTGGGCAATGATGCTTTGTGCAGCATATACCGCCAAAGCATCGTTGCCGTGTATGTTCCTTTTCAGGAAACTAGAAGTCGCCCTCTACTCTCCATGAAAGCTGCCAACCGCTTCCTAAAGAAGCAGTTTGGCCTGTGTCAAAAACCCATGACATCTTTACGTTGTCAGCAGCCATCCTTGAAACGCCTAGGGACCAGTAATCAACTCCTGCTGCATATGAGCCAAAATTGCTTACATGTCCTGTTCCAACCTTTCTCCAGGCAAGTTTTCCATTCCAGCCGTCAAGAAGGTCAACACCTGTCATGACCTCAAAGGAGCTGGCATCCCTGTTGCCATTGTCTGCCCACATCCAGTTCACAGCAAGGTCCTTGTTGATGAGGTTGATGTTTGAGCCAAGGCTCCATGCCTTATTGTCTAACCCATCCTCTGTCCATCCAATCGTTCCCGGAACACCGAAAACCAAGGAGTCTGAAGAAAGCTGGAGAAAGTTGGTGTCCTCGCCATTGTTTGCGTTTTGCATCCAACCAGTGACAAACCTGTATTGCTTGATTTCACCACCAATCACAAAACCTTCAAAAGCTGTTCGTGGGTTCCATGTAAGGTTCGTCTGTGACCAAAAGGGTTCAAACCTTCCTGCAACATAGTCAAGTCCGTAATCTGATGACTTGCCGTTGTAAACCATGTATGTCTCATGAAGCATGAAGTCCCAATCAAAAGGGTCTCCAGTGTTTGCGAAACTGTTTTCAAGGGGAACCCAGCTTTTCCAAGGGGTTCCAAACATGTTTTTCATAGCCGCATCGTCACCCCATGTCTGAAGGGAAAGCCCGAACATGAAGTCTCCGCTCTCATGAGCCATATCCATTCTTGCTGTTCCCCAAAGGTTCTGGTCATTGTTGCCCATGCTTTGCTCGTTCATCTCAAATCCATAGTGGAAATTGAATCCTGAACCGCCACCAGGGCCAATCCTGCTCATCCTGTCATCAAGATTGTCAACCTCTTCCCAAAGGTCCATGACCTCGCCGGAAAGAGCGTCTATCCTCAATTCGTTTGCAGCAATTGCAGCCCTGACTTCAGCCAGCTCTGCGTCAAATTCGCTTCTCAGCATTGCCATTAGGCCAGAAACATCATCAGGTG
>CAZFBE010000010.1:30041-31619 GCA_964517115.1 uncultured bacterium | reverse complement strand
CAGAACTATTGAAATCATGCTTAGGTCCTTTTGGTTCAACGACAGGCTGTATTGGCAGGTTGTATTTTTTTGCAAAATCCCAATCTCTTTGATCATGTGCTGGAACAGCCATAATTGCCCCGGTGCCATAATGTCCAAGAACATAGCTGCTTATCCATATTTGCATTTTTTTACCTGTCAATGGATTTATTGCTAACGCTCCAGTGTTCACCCCTGTTTTTTCGTTATCAGTCCCTGTTCTTTCAAGGTCACTTAATTTAGAGCATTCTTCTTGATATGACTTAATTTCTTTCATCAAGGACCCTTTTGATATCTTCTCTACAAGAGGATGCTCTGGAGCAAGAACCATATAGGTTGCACCTGCTAAAGTATCAGACCTTGTTGTAAAAACTTCAATATGATTTGAATCATCGGTTTCAAACACAATATTTGCTCCTTCTGACCTACCAATCCAATTTCTTTGCATTTCTTTAATTGGTTCTGGCCAATCCAAATCATCCAAGTCATCCAGTAAGCGATCTGCATATGCAGTTATTTTCAACATCCATTGCTTCATCGGTTTTCTTATTACTGGATGTCCTCCTATTTCTGAGACACCATTAACAACTTCCTCATTTGCAAGTACTGTTTTTAATTCAGGACACCAGTTTACTGGTATTTCTGCTTGATAAGCTAGGTCTTTTTCAAACAACTTTAAGAATATCCATTGGGTCCATTTGTAATATTCTTCATCTGTGGTGTTGATTTCTCTGTCCCAATCAAAACCCAAACCAAGCATTTTGATTTGAGACTTAAACCTTTTCACATTTCTTTCAACAGCTTCCTTGGGGTGACGTCCTGTTTTGAGTGCAAATTGTTCTGCAGGCAACCCGAAAGCATCCCATCCAAGTGGATGCAAAACATTAAAACCATTCATCCTTAGGAATCTGCAGTAAGTGTCTGTTGCCAAATATCCTTTAGGGTGACCAACATGTAATCCATCCCCAGAGGGGTAGGGAAACATGTCCATTACATATTTTTTTGGTTTTTTGTCATCCTCAGATGTTTGAAATACTTTTTTTTCTTCCCAGGTTTTTTGCCAAAATGAATCTCTTTTTTGAAATTGATACTCTTGTCTATTCTTCATCTGAGGTTTGTAGAATTTTTATTTTTATTTTTCTTTCTCCATTTATCGACTCAGACCAGGGTGCTTCTATTTTTTTCTGCGTGTTTAACTGGCTGTTGAAGAGTTCATTTGAGGTTGATTCTTTTTGAATCTTTATTTTTCCTGAGAATTCATAGTCAACATCATCCGGGAAAAACAAAAGAGGGCCAATTGGTAGATTTACTGGTGGCCAGTACATTGAATGGTTTATGGATCCATTTATATCTATTTCTATTGACTCCTGTGTTGGAATCCAGATAGCCTTCCAAAATCCCGATTTAAATCCTTGCTCAAATACTCTTTCATCTTCCATTAATGCAAAGTCAACGTTTTTAAAAACAGAGAAGATTAAATTCATTGGTTCGAGCCATTTTTCTAAATCTTCTGAATTTAAATCATTTACAAGTCTTGTCGGGTAGATATTTTTATTTTCC
>CAZFBE010000010.1:20762-29941 GCA_964517115.1 uncultured bacterium | reverse complement strand
TCAACCTCGGGCACGGCCTCTTCCTCAACCTCGGGCACGGCCTCTTCCTCAACCTCGGGCACGGCCTCTTCCTCAACCTTTTCAAATTGAATAAATTTATAGGTTGTAATAATAGGATTTTCAAACATTATTATCTCATCGTTGATTTTTATTGATTCCAACTTAAGAGTCAAACCGGTTTCTTTTTCAATGATTTCTCCTTCAAGGGAGTAAATAGATTCAAGTGTTTGTTCATTGATGTTAAAGATGATTTCATCTTCAAAAACAAAACGAAAACTTTTTTCAAATTCCATTTCAAACTGGTAATTAAAAGCATTAAAAATAGATATGAGAATAAGCAAAAATATCATAGGTATTATCCTAACAGAGCAAATTGTGATAAAATAGGCGTGAATATAAAAGTCTAAAAGAGGTAAGAGCTACTTTGTACGACGAAAAAAGTGAAATGAAAAAAGTAAGTATTGTTTGTTTTCCCCCAAATTCTTTACGTGATTTTTGCCGAAAAGATTTTTATAAAAGTCTGTGAGTAGGCCAAAACCACTTGTGGCTCTCCTCGGAGTGCCAAATGTTGGTAAGTCAACCATTGCTAACAAACTTTCTAAAAATAGGAAATCCATTACGTCGAGTGAGCCTGGCATTACAAGAGATGCTGTTTTGCACAAGGTTCGCGGAGAGAAATTTTGGATTCTAGACACAGCAGGATTTCAAGAAAGCGCAAAGACTGAATTAGACAAAAAGGTGCTTTCTTTAACCGAAAAACTAAAAGACGAATGTGAATTGTTTTTGTTGGTTTTAGATGGAAGAAGGAATATCAGTTCATACGAAAAAAAATTAATTAAAAGCTTAGAAGTTTCAAAGTTGAAATACATAATTGTTGTAAACAAGATTGATGATGAAAAGGTTAAAGTTGACTCTTGGAACAATATAGGTTCTTTGCAAATTGATCCAGTTTTTATTTCTTCGCAAACAAATTACGGTTTTAAAGATTTGATTAAAGGTATCAAGAAGCTTTTACCAAAAATTGAATTTGAAGATACTGAGGGGCTTAGAACTGTAGGTATTTTTGGAAGACCAGGTGTTGGAAAGTCCACACTTTTCAACAGGATAATGAAACAAGAGTTGAGTGTAACGAGTCACGAAAACAATACAACAAGAGACATTGTTGAAGGTTTGTGGAATGAATGTAATTCTGTTTTGGTAGATACTGGAGGGATGAACAAAAAAAAGCCAAGAAGTAATGTTGAGGCATATTCAAGAAGAAGAACAATTTCTGCTATCAACAATATAGATGTTGGTTTGGTGGTTGTTGACCCAGAGGAAGGTATCACCAGGCAAGATTGCAGATTGATAGGAGAATTGATTGAAGCGGGAGCAGCTTTGATGATTCTGGCTGGAAAATCTGACTTGGGTATAGAGGTTAAAGAGGTTCCATCTTTTTGTAAATTTGTGAACATTCACCATGTTTCAGGGTTAACTGGAGATGGCATTGATGAACTTGGCAACATGATAGGGGATTTGATGACAAGAAAGTCTATTCAGATGCAGACAGCTACAATAAATAAAATTTTCCAGGATGTAACTATATCTTGGCCACAAACTGGGAATAGGGCATGTAAGCATTTTTATTCAGTCCAGGTCGATACATCCCCGCCGAAGATTAGATCTTTTGTTTCGGACATTGAGAAAATTGATAGCAATCATATGAGGTCTCTTGAAACAGGTTTAAGAAGGTTTTTTCCTTTATCGGGAGTTCCTATAAAGTTTGACATGTTAAACAGGCCAAGAAAAGATATTTCTATTAGAAAAGAAATAAATAAAAAAGAAAATTTAAATAAAAAAGAAAAAATTAAAGGAGTTTAAATATTATGAAAATAAAAAAAATGAAAAGAGTGGAGTTTGAAGAGAAGATGACTTTCAACGGTAAAGAGTTGAAAGTTACTGCAGGAAGAATTGCCCCACAGGCAAACACTTCCATTTTGATTTCCTATGGAGACCAGCAAATTTTTGTTGCTGCAACTATGGGACAGGAGAAAGATATAGATTTCTTCCCACTCACTGTGGATTATGAAGAAAAGTTTTACGCGATAGGGAAAATCCCAGGAAGCTTTTTCAGGAGAGAGGCAAGGCCTACAGAAAGAGCAATTTTGATTAACAGGATTATTGACAGGTCAGTTAGGCCTTTGTTCCCTTCAAGCATGAGGAGAGATGTTCATTTGGTTATTACGCCATACATCACTTCTGAGGATGAGAACACCTCGTGGCTAGCTACTTTAGGAGCATCAATTGCATTAGCTGCTAGTGATATTCCTTTTGCAGGAAACATGATGCCGATTCGTTTAGGTGAGTCAAATGGTGATTTCACATTAAACCCAACTTTTTCGGAGAAAGAAAGTCAAAATATGGATTTATTCGTTTCTTTCTACAATGAGAATGTTGTAATGATCGAGCAAGCCGGAAAGCAAGTTCCTGAAGAAAATGTGTTAAAAGGCATAGATTTTGCTTATGAGCAAAGCCTTGTTTTGAAAAAGTTTGTGGACAAGATAGTTTCAAAAATTGGGAAAGACAAAGTTTCTATTCCTGAGTTGGAAGCCAAAGATTTTATTGTTGGAAAGCAATTAGATGAATTCAAAAAGAATTACACAAAAATATACAAGGAGGATTTGGAAAAATCTGAGTTCTCAAAACAGGTAAACGTCCTTAAAAAGGATGCCTTGGATTCTTTGAATCTCGAGGATGCTAAAGATATTAAGGATTTTATGAATTCTTTCAACATTTTGGAAAAGAAGATTGTTAGGGAGAATGTTTTGAAAAAGAACTTGAGGAGGTGTTCCAGGAAACCAGACGAGTTAAGAGAGATTGATGCACAAGTATCTCTTGTCAATGGTGCACATGGAAGTTCTTTATTCCAAAGAGGAGGAACCCAGGTTGTTTCATTTTTAACTCTTGGATCTCCAGGGGATAAACAAAAAATTGATGATTTGTCGCCAATTGGAGAAAAGAGATTCATGCATCATTACAACTTCCCTCCTTATTCGGTAGGTGAGGCAGGATGGATGAGAGGTCCTGGAAGAAGGGAAATAGGTCATGGAGCATTGGTAGAAAAAGCTATAGCTGGTGTTTTTCCATCAGAAGAAAAATTCCCTTACACTGTAAGGGTTGTTTCTGAATGTACTTCAAGTAATGGATCAACATCTATGGGTTCCACATGTGCTGCAACGCTTGCGTTGTTGAATGGTGGAGTTCCTTTGGCTGCACCTGTTGCAGGTATTTCAATAGGTTTGATGTCTGATGAGAAAAATCATGTTCTGTTAAGGGATATTGAAGGTATCGAAGATTTCTATGGAGAAATGGATTTCAAAGTAGCTGGAACTTCAAGCGGAATTACAGCAATTCAGGTAGACGTCAAGGGAGATGGAATCAAAAAGGATTTAATTCCTGAGATATTAAAGGAAGCAAAAATTGTACGAAATGCTTTGATTGATGTCATGGTAGAGGAAGCTGGATCAGAAATTAAGGTTTCTGAGAATGCACCAAAAATTTTCCAAAAGAAAATAGGGAAATCCGATGTTTCAATTTTGATAGGCCCTGGCGGAAAGATGATTAAATCTATACAAGGTGATTGCGATGTCAAGATAGACATAGATGATGAGTTTGATGACAAAAATGCTTTGGTTGTTGTAACGGCTCCAAACTCTAAAGCTGGAGAGATGGCAAAAGAAAGAATTGATTTGCTTTTCAAAACAGCAAAAGCCGGTGAAACTTATGAAGGAAAAATAACTTCAATAAGAGAATTTGGTTTATTCGTGAGTCTCTTTGGAAGGACTGATGGCTTGTTGCATATTTCTGAAGTTGACAAGAAAGGAAAGTCGGGACGTTTAACCGAGAAGGATTTAGTTTCTTTGTATAAAGTTGGAGAAACAATAAATGTAAAAGTTAAAGAAATTAGGAGAGATGGAAAGGTTTCGCTGATTCTTAATAAATGAATTTAGCTGTTTTCATATCCGGGAGAGGTTCTAACTTTTTATCGCTCTTGAATGCTGAGGGAAATGGAGATCTTGGATCTGCAAGTATAAAAGTTTTAATCAGCAATAAGGAATCTGCATTGGGGATTGATTATGCGAAAGAGAATAACATCCCCTTTGTGATCCTTTCTCAAAAGAGCTGGGAAGAAGATGCAATCGGGATTTTGAAAAAGCATAAAATAAATTTAGTTTGTTTGGCAGGTTTTATGAAGATTGTTAGTCCTAAGTTGATTAACTTTATGAAAGGCTGGATAATCAATATACATCCAAGCTTGCTGCCAGCTTTTCCTGGTTTGAATGTTCACGAAAGGGTCTTGAGTTCAGGCTTTCCTTATTCCGGTTGCACTGTTCATTGGGTTGATGAGGGTATTGACACTGGTCCAATAATAAACCAGTCCGTAGTTCCTGTCTTGAAAGGAGATGACGAAGCTCGGTTATCTTCTAGAATCCTAAAAGAAGAACATAGCCTGTACCCATCTGTTGTCAGGAAGATTTCAGATGGTTGTTTTTCACCAAATTTTATGGAGAGTGATTCAGATGAGTGATGAAATAAAAAAAATGTTAAAAACCTTAGGTATAGAAGATTTGAATCCAGCTGCGTATTGTGGTTATTGGATTGAAGGAGGAGGAGATGTTGTAGATTCATTAAATCCTTCAGATGAAAAATTGATATCAAAAGTTAAAACCTGTGATGATAAAGATTATCAAAGGGTTTTGGATGAGTGCACTAAAGTTTTTGAAGACTGGAAGGTCTTGCCTGCCCCAGCAAGGGGTGAGTACGTAAGGAGAATTGGTGAGGAATTAAGAAAGTATAAAAAGGAACTGGGGGCATTGGTTGCTCTTGAAATGGGAAAAATTCGTGTCGAAGGAGAAGGAGAAGTTCAGGAAATGATAGATATGGCAGATTATGCTGTTGGGCTTTCCAGACAACTCTACGGATTGAATATCGCTAGTGAAAGACCAGGACATAGATTAATGGAACAGTGGCATCCTTTAGGGCTTGTTGGAATCATTTCCGCTTTCAATTTCCCAGTTGCAGTTTGGAGCTGGAATGCATTTCTAGCTATGGTTTGTGGAGATGTTTGTCTTTGGAAGCCGAGCATGCAAACCCCTTTGACGGCAATTGCCACAACAAAGATTGCTGCAAGAGTTTTGGAAAAAGATGGCTTTGGACCAGTCGTAAGTTTGTTGTTAGGAGATAGGAATAATGTTGGTTCTCCGCTTGTGCGTGACAGAAGGGTTCCCCTTATTAGCGCTACAGGCTCTACATCAATGGGAAAAAAAGTTGCTGTTGATGTTGGTGAAAGGTTAGGCTCAACTATTTTGGAATTAGGCGGAAATAACGCAATGTCAGTTATGAAATCAGCTGATCTGGAGTTGGCTTCGAGGGCGATTCTTTTTGGGGCTGTTGGCACTGCTGGCCAAAGATGCACGACGACTAGAAGGGTTTTTATTCACGAAGATATTTATGAGAATTTGAAGAACAAGTTGATTTCTGGGTATGACCAGGTGAAAATTGGAAACCCTTTAGATGATGAAACTTTAATGGGGCCATTAGTTTCAAAATCTTCTGTAGATGATTATGTGAATGCGCTTGAAGAAATACAAAAACAAGGTGGAAAGATCATCTCAGGAGGAAAAACCCTTGATAAGGATGGTTATTTTGTTGAACCAACAATTATTGAAGTTGAAAAGCATCTACCAATAATGTCTCATGAGGTTTTTGCTCCAATTCTTTACATCATGAAGATTAAAAATATTGATGATGCGATTAAGTTCAACAATTGCGTTCCACAAGGTCTTTCTTCTTCGATTATTACAGAAAACATGAAAGAGGCTGAGGCTTTTACTTCATGTTTTGGTTCTGATTGTGGTTTGGCAAATGTAAACACAGGAACTTCAGGCGCGGAAATTGGAGGAGCTTTTGGAGGGGAGAAGGATACTGGTGGAGGGAGAGAGGCAGGTTCTGATTCATGGAAAGCATATATGAGAAGACAGACAAACACTATCAACTATTCAAAAGAATTGCCTTTAGCCCAGGGAATTGAGTTTGTATAATCTTGATTTTCATCTATAATTAAGAAAATCTTGGAGGTAAACAAAATGAAAAAAATTCTTCTTCTTGTTCTTTTTCTTATCCCTTTTTCTTCATGCAAGATGCTCAAAGGTAAATTGACGGGCACTATATCAGGAAAGATTGAGGTTGTTAACGATGACGGTTCACTCGCGTTTATGTGTGGTTATTGTGGAGTCACCGTTATGGAAATGGATGGCACTATCATAAGGTATACGCAAAGTAACGACAGAGGTCTTTACTCTTATGATCCTGCTGATCCGAATGCAAAGGGAAAGCACAAATTCCCTTGGCAAAAGTACAAAATTGGCGTTAAGCCTCCTTCAATGGGAATGGGAGGAAAGGACGTTCCTTTCATGTATGAAATGGAGATTGATTTGAAAAAAGGTGCTGCCGTTGTCACGATAAAGATTCCAAGAGCAACATACGACGCAGCTAGATAATTGGCAGGAATTCAAGAGTTCATATCAAAGGTCTCTAGGAAGTTCTCTAGAGGTAGAGACTTCGCTATAGACCTCGGAACAAAAAACCTCATAATTGCAGAATATGGTGCAGGTGTCGTGGTTAATGAGCCTTCTGTTGTTGCTGTTGACACAATAACACGAGCAGTTAAAGCAGCTGGTTCTGAAGCTGCAACAATGTTGGACAGAACAGGTTCAGATGTTCAAGCTAGAAGACCGATGAGGGAAGGCACAATAAACGACCTGGAGCTTGCTAAAAAAATGCTTCGTTATTTTATGGAAGAGGTAACCGATACAAGGTTTAGAGCGTTATCCGCTCCTTCTAATTGGGCAATCATCGGTGTTCCAGTTGATACGGATGATGTTCATAAGAATGCATACTTTGAGCTAGGAGCCTATGCGGGGATTGGAGAGACTGAATTAACTGATGAGGTTTTTGCTGCTGCAATAGGTTCAGGTTTGAAAGTGAGCGAACCTAAAGGGCGTATGGTTGTTGATATAGGTGGAGGAACAACAGATATAGCAATTATTTCAAATGGTGCTATTGTTGTTAAGAAGAAAGTCAGGGTTGCTGGTGATGCCATGGATAGATCTATAAGGGATTTCATTAGAAAAAATAAAGATCTTGATATTTCTTTAGCACAGGCTGAACAGATCAAAAAACAATGTGGAGGGGCTATTCCTTTAGAGGACCAAGAGCCAATGGAGATTACTGGCCAGGACTTACAAAAGAGAAGACCTTCAAGAAGAGAGGTTACTCCTGATGATATTGTTGAAGCTTTAAAGCCTCCTGTAAACGAAATTATCAATAATATACTAGGCACTTTAGAGTTGACACCTCCAGCATTGGCTGAAGATGTTTATAGAGACGGTGTCCATCTTGCTGGTGGTGGTTCAAAACTTCAAGGACTAGATCAGAGAGTAGAGGATTTGACTGAACTTCCAGTAAGTTGTGTCAAAGACCCTGATAATGCTGTGATCAAGGGTTTGGAAATAATGATGGATCAGCATGTTAACAGTAGATAATCAGGAATAAATTCTCATTTGTTGACGACATCTAAGATTTTAAAAACAAGAAAAAGGGGGCAAAGTTTTGATCATGTTTTTTTGCTTCTATGCCTTTTCCTAATTTTTTCTTACTTTTTTAAACCAGTCAGTCTGTTTTTTGACCCGATATCTTCATTAAAGTGGTTGAAAAGCGGTTCTTGTTCAATTGAAGCCTCAGGGGATTTGATAGATTGTTCGTTTGCAAAACCTTTAATAATAAACAGTGGTAAAAATACAGAAGGGTGGTTTTATACAAAGAAAAAAATCGACCTAGGAGACGAGCATTCGAAAATTTTGGTTTTAGATAAAAATACAAATACAGTCATAGGGGTTGGATCTTATAGTAGCCCTCATTTTGTTTATATAAAGTCCTTGGTCAACAAAGACGTTTCAATCGGTGTCCATTCAGAAATATTAGGGAGGACAGCTGTTGCAAAAGGAGACAATAAAGAAGTTTTCCTTACGGAGGTTGATTTTTTGGAATCTGACTCTGAATGGTTCACGATAGGAGACAATCAAGGCCTTCCTTGGGATTGGAGTGTTGGTTTAAGTCAAGAAAATATTTTAAAAGTTTCAAATTTTAATTCTTATGTGGTTTTAGTATGGAAAAAATAAGATTCTTTTTAATTCTCTTGGTCTTTTATTTTGTCCAAGAAGTTCCTTCTGAATTGAAAATATCCCCTGCTTTGATAAGGAAAACTAAGGGCTTGGCAGTAAGGGATTTGAAAAAATGGTCAAGTGAGGCAAAGCTGCCTTACTTGAGTGAAGAGGTTGAAAAGGAGTCAATTGCCATTGATGGGAATGGTTATTATCTTGGAAGGATTGAAAATCGTAAATTGATATTTCCGACAAAAAAAGGAGAGTGGACTGCTGCATTTTTAGAAAGCACATGGGAACTTGTTATGCTCGAAGGAAAGGGTTCTCAAAATATGAAAGTTTGGTTTGCTGTTGATAAAGTCAATATAAAAAATGGAGATAGGTTGTTGTTTTTTTCTGAAAGTTCGGAAAGTTTTTACATCGCTAAAATAGTTTTAGATGATGGTTTGAATATTTGGGCTTCATTGCTTGGAAATACTTCCTCTAGACAAATTGACATTCTTTCAAAAGGAAAACATTTTAAAAATATTAACTGATGGATATACTGGTTACATTTTTTTTATTAGGAAGTTCTTATCTTTCATGGGGTTTAGCTTTGAGTTGCTGGACTCTTGGTAAGAGCAATGTGTTTAGTTTTATGGGTATTCTTGGCATATTTTTTTTAGACATGCATTTTGGAAGTTATTTTTTTCTTTTTGTTTTGTTGTTTTCCTGGATGCTTTTGATTATTGATAAAAAGGAATCAGGGATAAATTTTTATTTGAAGTTCTTTGTTGTTTTGTTTTTTGTATTTTTAACAAATAAAATTATTTATGGTTTTTTTAACCTTCCAGGTTCAAGCTTGGATGTTCTAAGGTCTTTTGCTGTTTTGTGGATGTTTGATAGAAAATGAAATTAATAAAGGTGTTGATTGTCTTTTCCTTTTTTGCTTTAGCATATAAAGGTTTTTCGATTCAAAACAATAATGATTTAAAAGAA
>CAZFBE010000010.1:0-20662 GCA_964517115.1 uncultured bacterium | reverse complement strand
TTTTGCTTTAGCATATAAAGGTTTTTCGATTCAAAACAATAATGATTTAAAAGAAGCATATGAAAATAAAATTTATAGAAAAAAAACTTTATACCCTGAAAGAGGGGTGATTTTTGATAGAGATGGCAAGATTTTAGCTGGAAATAGGTTGTCAATTGATGTTAGGCTTCCTGAAGATTTCAGTCTTAATGATTTTGAAAAAAGGGCTGGCTGGTATCTGGATGTTGATTTAACAACCCTTCAGAGCCTGAAAACGGATCTTAAAGAGGAGCTAGAGGTAAGAGAAAGCCTGGTCAGGTATTACCCTTACGGAAGGCTTTTCAGTTTGGTTCTTGGTTATACAAGGATATTGGATGACATGGATGAAGATGCTCTTTTGGGGCATGGGTATGCACCCCTTCAACGCTTGGGAGCGAGTGGAATAGAGATGGTCTATGAAACAACTTTAAGGGGTCAGAATGGGGAGATTCTTTTTAGAGACCTGCCTGACAGCTATTATGATGAAAATGAAGTCTTAAGCAAAAGAGATGCTGTAAATGGTGAGGATATATACCTTTCACTTTCTCTTCCAATTCAGAAGTTTTCATGGGAGATATTGGAAGACCCTGAAACCGGCGAAGAAATTACAGGTGTTGTTATTGTTGGAGACCCTTTTACAGGCGAGGTATACTCTATGGTTAGCAGACCAAGTTATTCTCCTGAGGGTTACATGTCATCAAGATGGGAAGATGTTCCCGGTTTTTCTAACAGGAGTGAGTTGGTCAACAGAGCTACTGAAGGCTTGTACCCACCTGCTTCAACATTTAAAGTTGTGTCAGCGGCTGCAGCATTGGAGTATATGAATGTAGATCCTTCAAGAACGTATAACTGCAATGGAGCTGTTCAGGTTGGAAATCAAGTTTTCCGCGGATGGAATAAGGATGGTTTAGGTGTTCTGGACATGGTTGACAGTTTGGCTTATTCCTGCAATGAAAGTTTTTATTACTTGGCAATGGAAGTTCCTGGTTGGAATCGAGATCCGAAAATTTTACAAAATGCAGCATTTGAATTTGGCTTTGGTTCAAAGGTCGGATTGCCTATAGCCGAATCTTCTGGATTGATTCCAAATAATTCTTGGAAGAAGGAAAACATGGGTGAGCCTTGGTATGGAGGTGATACTGTCAACATGATGATTGGACAAGGGTCTTTATTGGTTACTCCAATACAGGTTTTTTCTGCTTATCAGGCAATAGCAAAAGGATCCAGGGTGTCTCCGGTGCTTGTGAAAAGGATAGGGGAGATGGATCAAGATAAAAAACATCTGGATTTTTCTTTTAGCGGTTCTACGTTAGACACCCTTAGGCTCGGTTTAGAGATTGCCGTTTCGGAAGGCACGGCAGCAAGAACCTTGATTGATGATGACTGGACAAGAGTTGAAGGGGTCACAATGTCTGCAAAAACAGGAACTGCACAAACGGGAAATGATTCTCTTTTGCCTCATGGATGGTTTGTTGGATATGGAGATATTCAGGTTTCTGAGGATTTGAAAAAACCAATAATCGTTCTCGTTCTTGCTGAACATGCTGGAATGTCTTCAAAATCTGTTGTTCCTAAGGCTAGGAAGTTAATAAAAGATATACGAGACTATTGGAGGTTAGAATTGAGGGATTAGCGATATGGATATTCTTTTAGCAGTACATATTTTGATTAGCGTTTGCTTGATTGTTTTGATACTTATACAAACACAAAAAGAACAAGGTGTTATGGGTTTATTTGGGCAAGGTTCTTCATCTTCGTCTTCTCAAAGAGGCTTGGGTTCTGAAGAGTCTTTAAAGGTTTGGACAAAAAGGGTTGCAGTTCTTTTTGTTTTTAGTAGTCTTTTGATGGCTTTTTTACAACCTTTGTCTTAGTTTTTGCCCAGGTGGCGGAATTGGTAGACGCGCATGGTTGAGGGCCATGTGCCCATTATTGGGCGTGAGGGTTCGAGTCCCTCCCTGGGCATTTTTTTATGATAGATTTTTATTCGGAAAAAGAGATAGTTTTTTATTTATCTGAAATAAAAAAATGGAAAAAGGGGTCATTTTCTTCAAATTTAGAAAAAGAAATTATTTTTCTTTGTGAGGTTTTAGATTTTTTAAATTACTTTTATTACGTTGATTCAAAGCCCTTGGTTGCAGATGGTCTTTATGACAGCTTGTTCAATCGGTTAAAAAAGATAGATGTTGAAAATACACATAAAGTTCCAACTTATGCCCCAATATTCAGAGTAGGAAGTTCTATTGTTGGAGACAGGGAAACCTTCAAGCACGAGGTTCCAATGATATCTTTAAACAATAGCAAAGAACTGGAAGGGGTTGAAAAATTCAATGAAAGAGTTGAAAAGAGTGTGGGGAAGGGGTTTTCATTCATCGGGGAGTTAAAGCTTGATGGTGTAGGTTTTTCTCTAAAGTATGAAGGGGGTTTGTTGACAAGGGCTCTTTCAAGGGGGGATGGGGCAATAGGAGAAGATATCACTGCAAATGTGAAAACAATCAAAAATGT
Source organism: uncultured bacterium (assembly GCA_964517115.1). Taxonomy (GTDB): domain Bacteria; phylum UBP7; class UBA6624; order UBA6624; family UBA6624; genus UBA6624. Next base: position 18,142 of record CAZFBE010000010.1, on the reverse strand, counting down.
TCCCTTGAAAATAAAAACTAAAAAATCAGTTCTTGTGAGAGGGGAGATAGTTATTAAGAATTCTTTTTTCAAAGAGATGAATGACAATAGAGCAAGGCTGGGAAAGAAAATTAGATCTAACCCAAGAAATACTGTTGCTGGCGCCTTAAGAACAAAAGACCCTTCACATACAGCAAAAATACCTCTTTTTGCATTTTTTTATGACATGCCTATTTTTGGTGAAGAGGTGTTGAATACTCATTCAGAGTCTATGGATGTTTTGAAAAAAATGGGTTTTTACGTTGATTCAAATAGGGTCTTGGGTTCAAAAGAGCAAATTGAAGAATATTACAAGAAAATATTAAAAATGAGAAGTGAGATAGATGTTGATTGCGATGGTGTTGTTGTTAAAGTTAATGAAAAAGAATACAGAGATGTTTTAGGAAGCACCTCCCATCACCCCAGATGGGCATTAGCTTTAAAATTTCCAGCCAATAAAACATTAACAGAAATTGAAAATATTGAATGGCAGCTTGGGAGAACTGGGATACTTACCCCTGTTGCAAAATTAAAGCCAATAGACCTAGGTGGAGTTAAGGTCTCAAATGCTTCACTACATAATTATTCGCTTTTTAAATCTTTAAATCTCGCTCCTGGAGATACTGTTGAGGTTCAAAGGGCTGGAGATGTTATTCCGCAGGTTGTTGGAAAAGTTGCTGATTCTGGAAATGATTTTTTTAAATATCCAAAAGTTTGGAACGGGTCAGATACAAGAATTGATGAAAATGGAGTTTTCCTCTATTGCGAAAACCCAAATGAAGATTTGATAAATTTTGAGAAATTTAAATATTTTGTTAGCAAGTCCGGATTGGATATTGAGGGGGTTTCTGAAAAGACAATAAAACTCTTGATCGAAAAGAGATGGGTTAGAAGTTTTTCGGATTTCTTTTTACTAGAAAGACATGAGAAGGAATGGAAAAATCTTGAAAATTGGGGAGATGTTTCGGTTCAGAATATATTAAACGGGATAAAGGATTCTATTAAAAATGCTAATTGCTCTAAGATTTTAACCTCCTTGGGAATCCCACTTGTTGGATCTGAAATTTCTAAACTTCTTTTACAAAATTTTAATCACTCTATAGAGAAGTTGTTCAATGTAGAGCTTTCAGATCTTTTAGAAATAAAAGGAATAGGTTTGCAAACTGCAAAAAATATTGTAAAAAATTTTTCAAATCCAGAATTTTTAAAGGAATTATCAAAAATGCAAGAATGCGGGCTTCCTTTGTCTGAGGTGTCTGTAGAAGGGGTTCTCTCTGGTTTAAGTATTGTTGTTACTGGTAAATTAACCAAGTCTAGAGCTGAAATGAAGAAGGTTGTCGAAAAGGAAGGAGGGAATTTTTCATCAGGAATTTCATCAAAAGTAGATTATTTGATAAAAGGTGTTGGTGGTGGGAGTAAGGAAAAAAAAGCAATAAGCCTAGGTGTAAAAATCATTTCTGAAGATGATTTCTATTTAATGCTTTTATAGGTGAATTTTAAAATGTTTATTGAATATGAGTCTTTTTGATTGAGCTTCTTCGACATCAATTGGTTCAAAATATATTTTTTCATTTAGTTTTTTTTGAGAAAGAAAAGATAAATCTAATGAAAAAACTGTCCCAATTTTTGGATAGCCACCTATAGTAGGAGCATCTTTCATTAATACTATTGGATAGCCATCATTTGATATTTGGACGCTTCCACAACTCATCCCTTCAGATATCATTTTAGATTTTTTTAACATGATTGGTTTTCCAGTCAAGCGACATCCAGCTCTATTAGCGAGATTGCTTATCGTATAACCTTGATTGAAGAATGCTTTTTTTTGAGAATTTGTAAATTTTTGAAATTGACAAGTTGGCATAATTCTCAATGATTTTTTTTCGTAATTAGGGATATTTTTAGAAGATCTTGATATTAGGAAATTGGAAGATTTGAATTTTAATATATCATTTTTTTTCAGATTTTCTCCAATGTTTTCACGTATATTTGTTGATCTTGAACCAAATAAAATACCTGTTTGAAAACCTCCTTTAACCGCTAGGTAAGAATAGGTTCCTTTTACAGCTTTTTTCCACTTTAATACATCACCCTTGAAGACTTGTAAGTTTTTCCATATAGGTATTTTTTTATTATTTACCTCAAAGTCTAAATCTGCACCAGTTACAGATATGGAGGTTTCAGCTTCAACCTTTATTTCAAGACCTCCAAAAGCTATTTCAATTACAGCATTGTTGAAATTGTTTTCTAAAAGGTGATTGGCTTCACAATATGCTATTTCATCCATTGGTCCAGCTTGATTCAACCCGTATTTCTTATATCCAATTCGACCATAATCTTGAATGCTTGAAGAGAATCCAGGGTTTATTACCTTAAAGCTCATAATTTCCCACCATTCTGAATAAAAGTTTTTTTATCTATAGGGTTAAACTTCACACGATCACCTATATTGAATTTTGAAATATTTAGAGGATTCTTTAGCGACATGTCTAAAAAAGTTTTCCCAACAATATTCCAACCACCCGAAGAATTTATCGGATACACTGCTGTTTGCATTTCTGCGATACCGACACTTCCAGCTGAAATTTCAACTCTTGGGGTTTTTAATCTTGGTTTTTGTATTTTTTTATCAACCTTGCCCAGAAATGCAAAACAAGGACTAAAGCCAACTGCATGTACAAGGTATTCTTTAGACGAGTGTATTTTTACAAAGTCATCTAAAGTTATTTTTTTTTCTTTGAGAATTGTTTCAAGGTCTAATCCAACTTCAAAACCGTAATATACAGGAATATTTATCAACCTAGACTTGATAGTTGTTTTGTTTTCGGGTATTTTTTTTATTTCTTCAATAAGTTCGTTATATTTTTTTTTATAAAGATCTAGGTTGTAAGTTATATGCAGTGTTGTGTAGGAGGGTATTGTTTCAATTAGAAAATTAGGAAATTTTTTTTCCAAAACTTCGGAAAATTTTTTAATTTTTGCAGGCAGGCTTGAGTCTATTTCTTTTCCAAAATAAATCAGAATCGAATTTTCTCCCGCAGGTATAACTTTATGCATTTTTTATTTTTTTTAATGCATTTATTGAACTTGGATTATCTCCATGGAAGCAAATTGTATGAATTTTCATCTTGTCAATGGTTTCAAATTTTTTATATTGCTGAATGATTGATTTGGAATTATTAAAAACTGCTCCTGGTTTTGTTCTTGGAATCATATTCATCCCTTGATAACCTCTGTCAGCAAAAACCTCATATAAAAATTTAATGTTTTTCTTTTTCGAAAATTTTTCAAATTCATTTTTTTTTATTCCAGCCTGAACAACTAGTTCGAGGTTTAAATTAATTTTTTTTACAACTTCTACAATCACATCCAGGATATTTTTTTTGTGCATCATGTCATGATACAGTGCGCCATGAGGTTTTACATATTTAAAATCAGCATTATTTTTTAAACATAATTTTTTAAAGTTTTTGATTTGTTTGTAAATATCATCAAAAAGTTTTTTTTCGTTAGAGTATTGGCTGATTCGTCCAAAATTTTCTTTATCAGTGTAACTTGGGTGTGCTCCGATTTTGACTTTGTTTTCTGATGCAAGTTTGATTGTTTTGGTTACACTTGAATCATTTCCTGCATGTCCGCCACAGGCAATATTTGCCATGTCGATTAATGGCATTAAATCTTTGTCAGGGCTTGAGTCTAAACATTCGCCAAGATCACAGTTTATCTTAATTTTTTTGTTCAACTTTGAACAGTTGTTTAAAAAGAAAAGTTAAACCCAATCCAAGGTCCACTTGTAGAACCAGCAGTACCAAGATTGAAATCAATGCTTCTCCAAACGAAAGAAATTGTTGTTGAATCCGAATACATGTAATCCCATCCAATCATTGTTGTATCAGGAACAATCATGCTTCCATTTCCAGTTCCATCTTCCCATCCTTGTCCATGCCAAAACCACATTGAGCTTTGCTCGGATATTGGAACTATGTACTGTGCTGTAAATGCAGTTCCATCAATATTGTCTCCAGTGTAGTAGTCAAGGCCAAGAAATAAATTCCCTGAATTCCAAACAGTTCCAATTGTTATTGCATTTTCTTGCGTTGTATCAAACTCAGGGGACCAACTTCCAAATTTCAATCCTAAAGATTCAGAATACATGTAAGTAAAGTCGAAAATTGTATTTGTGTACTCATGTGAATCAAAACTATCATCAAGGGTTGAAAAATTCAAACTTGTATTTTCGGATATCGCAAAATTTATGAATGAAACCGTAGCAGTTTCATCCCCTACCGAAGTAGCAAAAGTTAAATCATTAGCGTTAAGGCTTTGATGTGAGGAAAATATAGCAAGGATTATGGATAGTTTAATAAAGTTTTTTTTCATTTTTGCCTCCTGGCTTCATTTTAACCTAGATCACCAATACTCTTCGTAATGGATGTTTCCAGGTTTTTTAACACCTCTGTCAGCTTTGTGACCCATGCCTTCAAGAACTTCAATTACACCTAAAGGTTTCGGATAACTTTCTTCACCTGTTTCTTTGTCTTTAACTGGGACTCCAAGCATTTTTGGATTTCCACAAAAATACCACTGTGAAGATTCTGGTTCTGGCTTGTATCCAAGTAGATCATCAAGCATTCCTTTGGATATGTAATCTTGAATATATACTTTTTCTTTAACTTCGGGATCTCTCGTTGCTAAACCAATGTATTTGTAATTTGAATGTTCTTTCATAAGTTTTTTATGTGTCTCAAAATATCCAAAATCTGCGCTAGACCTACAAACCTCCAAACAAACAATATCACCCTTGTAGTCATTTGAAAGTAGTTTTGCAATCATTGCCATATGAGGAGCTTCTCCCGTGCCTGTTCCACCAAGGATTATTGTTTTTGTAGAGTCAGTTACATGATGCAATGTGTAGTGACCAACTGCCTTCTTCCCTATGTGTATTCGGCTACCTTCTTTCATTTCAAAAAGCCTTGGAGTTAATCCAGGAGCAGGGTTTCCTTCACCATTGTCTCTAACTAAAACTATGTAAAATTCAAAAAAATCATCATTTCCAGCTTCAACTAGAGCCCCAGTATCGTCATCAAGAATTCTGTGAGATATTGAATATGCTCTTTGGACAAATGTATCAAATTCTGGTTTAGGTTCTTCTTGTTGTGTTCCTTCAAGCCTGCTTTCAAAACTGTAAAGTCCAAGGGTCGTATATTGTCCGGGTTCATAGGTTGCTTTGTCTCCATCCGGCTCAACCCTGAAAACAGCTAGGTCTTCATGGGTGCTTTTAACGCTAACTACAGTTGCGTTGTATTTTTCTGTTCTAAACTTTTCTTTCTTTTGTTCTTCTTCTTCCTTTATTCTTGCTTCAAGCAATTCAGGAGGGAGACTTATAAGATCCTCTCTAACCTCAGTGTTTCCAGAAGAATTTGTTATTGTGTAGTAAAAGAACCATTTTGCACCATCCAAATGAACTCTCCAATTTTCTATAGTTCCTTGGTCGCCAGACTCAAGTTTTACTAGGTCGCCTTTTCTAAAGTTGTTTGGCATGAAAGTCGATTCTAAAACAAGAAACCGTTTTCACGATTCTTCTTTTTCTTGTATTCCTTCAAAAGTTTTTGTACGTCATCTTTAATTGACAAACTGGGGTAAGCTTTTTGCTTAACTATCATTCCATTTTGGTCGATTAGGTACATTGTTGGAATGCTATTAACCCTAAACAATTCAGATATTTCATTATCCCAACCTTTTCCATCGAAATGCTCTTCCCATCTCATCTCAGGATTTTCTTCAAGGTATTTATTCAGTTTTTCTTCATCTGAATCAAGGCTAATTCCAAGCATTACAAAATTTGGTCCTTCTAATTCATTGTAAAGCTGTTGTATTTCGGGAGCCATTCTTATACAAGGGCCACACCAGGTTGCCCAAAAATCAACAAGAACAACTTTCCCTTTCATCTTCTCCAATGATATTTTTTTACCGCTGTGGGATATGAATGAAAAGTTTGGGGATTTATTTCCAGGGCTTAGGTAAGGTTTGTCTGGTGCTTTTTTTTCGGATTCTTTTAAAACTATCTTTGTACCACTTTCGTTTATTGAATCTATAGCCCAGGATGTTCCCCCAAATTCAAACAACTGATTTCCCTTGTACCCTTCAGCTGATGATGTAGAACCATTCAACTTTCCATCTTGATCTCTGTCTATTGCAAATGAAATATTGTTTAGATCGTTAAAAAGGCCATCCGTATTGTCATCAGCCAAGGCTATTTTGTATTTTTCATTGTTTAAGTTTATTATTCCTGACTTATTGTTCCAACGATAACACAAGACCGAATCCTTTCCTTTTACCACAGTGTTAAGTTTGTAGCATTTGACTTTGTATGAAAAAACATCATCTGATTCTCGATATTCAAGACTCACATTTGTTTCTGTGTTAAATGTTCTAGAGGATCTAGAAACCCATGAGCCATCACCATCGTTAGTTAAATCATTATCATTGTTTGAGTCAATATAAATTTTTGATTCGAATTCATTGAACCACCCATCATCAAAGTCGGTTGCATTTTCTTTTCTACAGTTAATAATTTTTTCAATTTCTGCTGACCTTTCTTTGTCTTCTTCTGACTCAAGATCCTTATTAAGCTCCCTAAGGGTCACTAGTGCTGAATCTTCATCAAGCAATGTCGGTTGGATTTTTTCCAAACACATATTTTTGATAGTTTCGGAATCTGAAGAGTGAAAAATTTCTGAGTCAAGAACGATTGTTATGCTGTTGTCTTCTTCATGATTTTGATTTTCGTTCCTACAATCTATTAAATCTTGAATTAAATTTGATTTTTTGGAATTTTTTGGTTTTTCTTCTTTTGTTTCTTCTTCTTTTGTCCCTTTATCTTCTTTTCCTTTTTTTGTTTTTTCCAGTTCTGCAGCTTCTTTTATTTTTTTCTTTTCTTCTAGATTAGGTTTCAAGGGTTTTTTCTCATCTGGTTTTGACTTAATTTCTTCTTTATCTTTTGATTGTTTTTTTTCAAATTCTTTATCTTCTTTTTCTTTTTCTTTTTCTATTTCTTCGATATTTGAATTTAGCATTTCTTTTATTTCTTCAAAATTTGGATCTTCTGAACAGATTTTTATAGCTTTGGGGGCATTTCTTGGATCTTGTCCTAATTTCAATGTTGCATACATGGGATTAAAGATGTATGTCGGCTCTGCTAAAAGATCCTCTGAGGGAGAATCGTTTAATTCAAATCTTTGAGGTCTGTAACTGGTAAAAATTTGTTTTTCTTCCTGTATAAGATCAACAGTGATATTTGGAATTAAACTTGCTAAAATTAAATAAATGTTCATTGTCTTGAACCTCCTTTTTCAAAATAGTCTTAAGACTATTTTATATCTTTGGTCCAAATGACGGAGATGTATTCTCCTTTTGCGCCATTTGTTAGCATTTTATTATCAATTTTTTTTACAAATTTCCATACGGGCTCTGTTAAGAATTCAGGAACTTCATGATGATGTGCTAGATGTATTGCGATGGGAAGCCTTTCTTTTATTTTTGAATTTTTTAATATTTTTTTAATGGCTGGGAGAATTTTGTTTTCAGAACAATGTTCAAAAGGGGCATCTTCTATTGTTTGAGGTTTTTGTCCCTTGTTTTCAATTTTCAATTTTCTTTTGACTCGATATATTAGATGAGAGAATTTTGCAGGAAGTGTGTTCATTAACATCTTCACGACCTTCTCGTTTTTTTCATCAAAGCCTAAATGATCCAAGATTAGGATTTTGCCACCAGCTTTAAGTGATTTTTTTAGTCTTGTTAGAACAACTTCAGGCTCTACAAGATGATGAAGGACATCCCATATTGCGATAACGTCATAAAAATTTTCTTTAAATTTGTAATTGTTCAAATCTGCAACTTGGTAGTTGATTTTTTGATCCATTTTTTTTGAATATTTTTTTGCAATATCTATGCTTCTCTGCGCAAGATCAAAGCCATCTACTTTAAAACCTTTTCTTGAGAGCTCAAGTGAAAGCCAACCCATTCCGCAGCCAAAATCAAGAGCTTTTTTATCTTTGTTTTTTTTAGAGTTTAAGCTTCCTGCGGAATCTAAGAATTCTTTTTTGATATCACCTCTTATTATTTTTTCAATCCTTGAATCATTGAAGGGGTTGTAGGGTCTTCTTTTTATAGGTATAGCATTTTGAAGATCAAGCCAATGGGGAATCCCTTTTTTAAGTGCATCTTCATTGAAGTGAGCCCAGAATTTGGCTTCCTTTTCTAGTAATTTTTTGAATTCATTTTGATGATTCATTTGCTCTCCTTTTGTCTTTTTCCAAAAATGTTAATGTCCATTTCTGATAAAGCGCAAGGGTTTTTGGAAGATTGTTTTCAAGAGGTTTGTATTCTGTATCTGAAAAGCAGTTTGAGTGTCCTTCTGAAAATCCAAATAAAACTGAATCTTTTACAGTTCTTGTTTTTTGTATTTTGAACCTTGAAATCAATGCTGGAACAAGAAGTTTTAAGAATCTTGCAAACAAATAAAAGGTTGCTTTTCTCATTCCTTTTTCCAGTCTTGCCCTGTTGATGAGCTGTTTGGTTCTTTTTCCTAATTCTTTAAATGCTTTCATTGGTTCTAAAAGTCTAACGATAGAAAGGAGTAGGTTGCTTTGTATGTAGTGATATTTAAAAATAGAAGGTTCATTTTTCAGTAAAAATGAGTGGTGGTGAATAATTTTTGCTGATGGAGCCGTCATGAATATCCATCCTTTCAGCCTTGCTCTCCAGCACCAGTCAACATCTTCATAATAAAGAAAAAAATCTTCCCAAAGGGCTCCAACGTTTTTGAATGCTCGAGTTGACATTAGAGTGCATCCAAAACATGATCCAAAAATTGGTTCAGATTTATCAAATTGACCTATGTCTGGTTGACCAATACCCCTGTTTGCTGCTATTAGTCCTGGATGAACAACCGTTCCTACTGAATCAAAATATCCCGGATGGTCATATAGATACATTTTTGGGGCTATTGCAGCAATGTTTGATTGGGAGTCAAAGACTGATAGCATCTTTCTTACAGAATCTTTTTTTAGTATGATGTCAAAATTAAGAATTAAAACATAGTCCATTTTTGACAATATTTTCATTCCTGCATTGACGGCAGCTGAAAAACCTTTATTTTTTTTCATTTTTATTATTTCAATCTTCTGACCTTCAACATAATTCAAGCCTTTTGTTTTTGTGCTGTTGTTGTCAACAATAAGGATTTTTTTAATTTCTTTTTGTTCTTTTATGCTTTTTATTAATGTTTTAAGAATTTTTTCTGGAGCATTGTAGGTTACTACCAAAGCAGCTGTTTTAGTGGGTTTCATTTTTTTTGATTATTTTTTCTGTTGACTTCAAAACTATTTCTAAAGATTTCAAACTTTCTTGATAAAAATTTTTTTGAATTATGTTTTCTTTAAATTTTGTTATCTGTGCATCAATTGCATCTGTTTCATTTTTTATAATTTTTATTTCGGTTTTCTTATTTTCTTTTTTATCTACTTTTGTTAGAGTTTGTTTTATGTAATCTCCCATGTAGATATTTTCTTTTGTTGAAAGCAGTAAGGTTCTATGTCTCTCATTTGTCTCCCAGCCAGCAAAAAGATGTGCGTATACGTTTTTATCATTTTTTAAAATAACTTTAGCATTGTCAGGGTATTTGTCATCTCCAAGATTTCCATAGGCATCTTCAATTGAGACTTTTTCTCCAATGAACTGAAGAACTATGTCTATATCGTGAATCATTGAGTCCAACACAACACCTTCATACATAATTCTTTCGGGCCTTGGAGCCCATCTTGAGGTATAGATTGATTCAACCTTTTCATTAGTTATTTCATTCATTAGTGTTTTGATCATTGGGTTATGTCTCTCTATGTATCCAATCATTAAAATTTTGTTCATTTTTTTTGCTGTTTTTACCATGCTTGTTGCTGATTGAATGTTGTCTGATATTGGTTTCTCAACTAAAACATTAATATTTTTTTCTAAAAAGTAATTTGTTATTTCTTCATGGTTTTTTGTGGGTGTTGCGACTATGGCAGCATCAAAGCTTCCATTAATTTCTTTGAAGTTTTTATATTTTTTAATTTTTGAATCTATTGACGATAGGGACTTTTCGTCAAGGTCTATTACGGCCATTAGTTCAACATCTTTTCTTTCAAGAAGATGTTCATAATGTAGCTTGCCCATTTTCCCGATTCCAGCAAGTATGAATTTCATTAGTCCCACTTGTAATATTTTGTATTTGAATCTATAAACTTTTTAAGAGTGAGCGCTTGTTGGTTTGACAATTTGTCAAGTTCATCAAGCAATGTTTTTTTGTCATTTTGAGTTTTGAGAACTTTCATTGCTTGAACAGCATTTTTTCTCAAGCTCAGATCATCAGACATGCCTCTTCTATTTATGCTAACAATCTTGATGCCTTTTCCTGCTTCTGCAACCATTGAATAAGGTGGAACGGATTTTAAAATAGCTATCATTGCTCCAACCATTGCTCTAGATCCAATTTCCATTCTTTGATGAACCATTGCTCCTCCACCGACAACAGCCCTTGCTCCAATTTTGACGTGTCCTCCTAATTGGACAAAATTTGTGAGTACGACATTGTTTTCAAGTTGGCAGTCGTGTCCAATGTGTGAAAAAGCCATAAGGTAGCAATCCTTTCCTATTTTTGTAGGAATTTCACTTGTTGAGCCATGAACTGTTACAAATTCTCTCAATATTGAATTATTCGAAATGTTTGTGGAATGTTGAAAATCTTTAAAAGATATATGTTGTGGTGGACCAATGGTAACTCCTCTGTGTAGATATACATTTTTTCCTATTTTTACATTTCCATTTAGCCTTACATTGTCTTCAATTTTTGACCCTTCTCCTATTTGAACATTTTCACCTATGATTGATCCAGGACCTATGGATACATTACGATCAATTTTTGAACCTTTGTGGATTTTTGCTTCTGGATGAATCATTTTCTTTTTTTGAGCCATTCTGGAATTTTTTTAAGGCTTGCCCATATTGCTAGCGTAATTTTTTTCTTTCTTGCGGGATACCCAAGAACTGTTTCATTGTCTTCTATGTCTGAAATTATCATACTTCCAACTCCAGCAGTGACATTTTCCCCTATATTGGTGTGATCTGAAACGCCAACTCTTCCTCCAGCCCTGAAGTTTTTTCCAACTTTTGAACTTCCAGCTATACCGCTTTTTGCTGCTATTAAAGAGTTTTTTCCAAGTTCAACATTATGAGCTATATGAACTTGAGAGTCAGTTTTAACATTGTCTTTTACTTTTGTCGAATCTATTAACCCTGAGTCAACTGTGTTTAGTGCGCCAACTGTTACATTTTTACCAATGTTAACCCCTCCCATATGGGGCATTCTGAAGAGCCCATCTTCATTTTGATGTATATTGAAACCAGCATTTCCTATAACTGAACCAGGACCTATAAGAGTTTTTTGGCCAATTTCGCAGTTATCCATAATGATTGAATGGGGCATCAAGAGAGAGCCCTTTTCAATTTTTGAATTATTTCCTATGAATGAAAATGCATGAATTTCAACATCTTCTTCAATTACCACATTTTCACCAATGAAAACAAAAGGTCCAACTCTTGTGTTTTTACCTACTTTTGCTGATTTACTTATATGTGATTTTGCATCTATTAGATTATTTGGTTTCTCAAATTTCGGTTGAATTTTTTTCATTATTTTTGCAAAAAGAGTTTTTGGATCTGGGTGCTGTATTCCTTTGTAGGGTTTGTTTTCTGAAATTATGTAACAGTCGTTTTTTTTAAGTTTTTTTGATGTTTTCTCAGTCAAAGAGAATGCTAGAAAGTTTTTTATAGGTTTCTCAGAAGAACACAAGCCAAAAACTGTGGAAGACCCATCCCCTACAACTTCTCCATTAGAAATTTCTGCAAGTTGTTTTAAACTCCAAGTCATTAAAACATGTGTCCCACAGAGAAGTGAAATTTTGTGTCATCTAGATCAGGAGAGAAAGCCAGGTCGAACCTAACTGGTGCAATCCCAAAAAAACCAATGCTAAACCTCACCCCCAGACCATAGCTTGTCAATGCGTTTTCAAAGGAAAGGCTTCCCGAGTCATTTGATGATGATCCATGATCTGCAAAGAGAACTGCTGACCATGGGGTGTCTTCTGGATGCCATCTAAGCTCTAGATTCATCAGTGATTGATAGTTTCCTTTATTTTCTCCAAGGTCATAACCCCTTACAGAAGAGGTTCCCCCAGTCCAAAAACGTCTTGTTGATGGGGAATCTCCTTCTATTATCCCGATTTTGTATCTTCCAGCCAGTAGAAATTCGGGATTTTTCAATTGTTTGTATTTCCGTAAGTCATAAGAGTATTTTGTGTATGAAAAATCAACAGAATCAAAACCATGTTCCAAAGATAAATTCCAATATGTTGAATCCTCAGTTGGGTCAAAAGGGTTGAATCTTGTATCTTTTGTGTAACCTAAGGTGATGCTGTTTAAGCTTCCTGCAAGAATGCCTTTTTCTGCTAAATCACCATCACAACCTGGAACACTTGGATCACAAACAATATTATTAGGATCTTCTGGCTCATAGCTATTCTCGCTTGAATGGAGCTGGAAGTTAAGCCTTCTCATCCTGTCAAGCCTTTTTCCAAGGGATATCTCTCCACCCTTGCTTGCAAAGCTGTAGCTGGGATCTGTAGGTTCTTCATAAAAGATTATTGTTCTGTCAGTATCGAAGACTCTTGAGCTTAATGAAAGCCTAGTGTCCTTATAGCTATCATTAGAGTAGGAGACATCGTAGGAACTTCCCCTCTCTCCATATGAAACCATTGTGCCTAAAGAAACAGCATTTCCTTTGAAGTTATCTTCTCTATAACTTATGTAGCCTCCTAAACCAGACTGATCTCCATAAAATGCCCCGAATAGCAAGTTCGCAGTTTTTTCTGCTTCATCCAGAGAATAAACAATATCAAAATATGGCAATTGATCATCGTTTTCAGGAGGGTCTATTCTTACTTCTGGAATTGATGAAAAAAGTTTTGTTGCGTAGAGGTCTTTTATTTCTAACTGAATTGCTTCATATGTTATTGGATCTCCTTTTTCCATCCATAAAAATCTCCTCAAAGCATCTTCGTTTGTTTCAGCAAGTCCCTCGAAAATTACATCATTAAAAATTGGTTCTATGAAATTTATGGTGAGGGTTTTATTGTTCCAATCAAGAGTTTCTGACTCATTGAATATCCAAGGGTATCCTTTTTCTGCATACTTGGATCTTATTATGGTGTAACTTTCGATAAGTTGATTTTTATTGAGAACAAACCCCTCTTTCACTGTGATTGCATTTAGAACTTCAAGCGGATCAAGCCAGTTTATTCCTTTTAAAACTATTGATTCAAGTATGGGGAATTCATTGAATCTAATGTTGATGACAATGTTCCCTTCACTTGCAATAGTTTCTGCAGTTGGTATTTCAACAAAGAACCCAGAGGAATAAAGTCTTTCAAGGCCTTGATCTATTGCAGCTGTTGAAAATTCATCTCCAACATTTACACCAAAAACGCTTGAAAGCCAATCTAATTCAAGGTTTTTTGCATTTGGAAAATTTATTTCCGTTACATCAACTCCTTTAAGTATCGTGCAGTTTATGCACAGCAAGACTAATAATAGTATTTTTTTCATTCTGAAACGCTCCCCTTATCTATAAACGAAATGATTTTACCCCCACTGCGTGTAAGAGTTAATTGAAAAGGATACTCTGGTATCTCTATATTTTGCCAATTTTCATTTGAATCCAACCAGTAAATGTCAATTTCATCAAAATCATTAGTTCTTAGGATGATGAATTCTTTGATTTTGAATTCTGTTTTTTTTCTTTTTTCAATCATTCCATCAAATATTTTTTGACGATCTTTGATAACTTTTATATCGATGTCATTCCTGGCTTCAATCCTTACTGAAAAAGGTTCAGAATATGTATTTTTTTCATCATATTTGGTATGTTCTGTTTGATCGTTTTTTGAATCTGAAAGAAATGAGAGAAGGGTTAAAAGGAGCATTGACCCAAAGACCAAAATTTTTCTCATGTTCCAATTTTAATTAAAACTAAAAAAAAATCTTTTTATTTGTTGTATTTATATGTATAGACTCAATTAAATTTATACTAATAGACTCAATTAAATTGACAAATACACACTAATTACGTATAATTGCGTTGTTTTATTTGTATTATTTACAAAATTAGGAGGAAAAAATGACAAAAATTATAGGTATAGATTTAGGGACAACAAATTCTTGTATGTCCGTATTTTCAAATGGAAGATCTGAAATTATTCCAAATGCAGAGGGTGGGAGAGTTACACCTTCTGTTGTTTCTTTTCAAGAAGACGGAGAAATATTAGTTGGAGACCAGGCAGTTGCCGCAATGACAATAGCTCCAGATCGAACATTTGCAAACGCAAAAAGGAGTATAGGAAGTGCAAAAAAGTTTACTGTTGATGGAAAAGACTTGACGCCTCAAGATATTTCCGCAAAGGTTTTGATGAAACTCAAGGCAGATGCTTCCAGTTACTTGGGTTCTGAAGTAAAAAAGGCGGTAGTTACTGTTCCAGCATATTTTAATGATGCTCAAAGGAAGGCAACAAAGCAAGCTGCTGAGATAGCCGGTTTGGAAGTTGAAAGGATCATTAATGAGCCTACAGCTGCAGCTCTTGCATATGGTTTAGATAAAAACAATGACGAAACCATTGCAGTATTTGACTTTGGTGGGGGGACTTTTGATATAACAGTTCTTGAAATAGGGGATGGTGTATTTGAGGTAAAAGCTACAAATGGACATACTAAACTGGGTGGAGCAGATATTGATGATCTTGTTGCAGATTGGATAGCAGATAAGTTTTATGCTGAGCATAAGATTGACCTAAGGAAAGATACAACAGCTTGGGCGAGGGTTCTTGAAGCTGCTGAAAAATCCAAGAAAGATCTTAGCTCAGTACCATCAAGTCAAATCAATTTGCCTTACCTGCATGAAGGCCTTCACCTTAAGGCAACATTAACAAGAGCAGAGTTTGAAAAAATCTCTGATGTTGTTATGAAGAGGTTGATTAAGCCTTGTGAAAATGCAATGAAGGATGCCGGTGTTTCTTCAAGCGAAATTGACAAGGTTATTCTTGTTGGAGGCTCAACAAGAATACCGAAAGTTCAGGATTTGTGTAAAAAAATATTTGGAAAGATTCCTGAAAAAAGTGTTAATCCTGATGAGGTTGTTGCTTCTGGAGCAGCAATTCAGGGAGGTGTCTTGGGTGGTGAGGAGTTTGAAGATGAAAAGAAAATTCTTTTGATTGATGTTACTCCTTTGAGTTTAGGTATAGAAACCTTGGGAGGTGTTATGACAACAATGATAAAAAGAAACTCTCCTGTACCAACAGAGCATAAGGAAATATTTTCTACAGCTGCTGACAATCAGCCAGAGGTTGAAATTCATGTTCTTCAAGGTGAAAGAAAGATGGCTAATGACAATGCAACGCTTGGAAGATTTAAACTGGTGGGTATATTGCCAGGAAGAAGAGGGACTCCTCAAATTGAAGTTTCCTTCAAGATTGATGCAAACGGTCTCTTGAACGTAGAGGCAACAGACAAAAAGACAGGAAAATCTCAAAAAATACAAATTACAGGCTCAACCTCACTCACAGAAGATGACGTGAAGCAAAAAATCGAAGATGCTGAAAAATATGCAGAAGAGGACAAGAAGAAAAAAGAATCTGTCGAAGTCCATAACAATTTGGATTCAGCAATTTGGCAAACTGAGACTGTCCTTGAGGAGAACAAAGACAAAGCTCCTGAAGATGCTGTTAAGGATCTCGAAGAGGCAATCAAGAGTGCAAAATCAGCTTTAAGTTTAGAGGATATCGAAATGAAAAAAACAGCTCTTGAAGATTTGCAGAAAGCAGGAATGGCTTTTGGGCAAAATGTTACCCCTGAAGCAGGGTCAGAAGGTGCTTCTCAAGAAAGTTCGGAAGAGGTGGGCAATGAATCTGATGAGGAAGTTATAGAAGGTGAAGAATAACCTTAAAAAACCTCAAGTTTTAATTAATCAGTGGATAAAGAAAGCAAAAACTGATGAGGCCCTTGCCTGGGCTCTTGACTTGGCAAAAGATGCTCAGAAGAAATATATTTCAGTCAAAGCAGAAGAAGAAAATCTTGCAAGAAGAAAAGATATTCAAATTCAGGAAAGTTTAAGAAAGGGAAAGACAGAAGGGGCTCTTGCCCTGGTTGATTCGGTTGAATCTCTAGAACGTGCTCTAGAATTTTCAGAAGATGCTGAAGGTTTAATGATGATAAGGGATGACCTGTTGAATAGATTGAAGACCCTGGGTGTTGAGGAGGTTGATTCAGTTGATTTCAATCCATCTTTTCACAAGGCGGTGAAAGGGAAAGGGAAAAAAATATCAAAGATTCTCAGAAAGGGTTACTTGATAGACGGAAAACTTTTGAGACCAGCTATGGTTGAACTTGGGAAAGGAAAGACAAATTGACAAATATAAACAGTGAAAATCTTTATGAAAGATTAGGCATTTCTAAAAATGCTTCTGAAAAAGAACTAAAAAAAGCTTATAGGAATCTTGCTAGAAAACATCATCCCGATGTTAATCCGGGTGATGCTGAAGCTGAAGATAGGTTCAAAAAAATATCACAAGCATATCAAATACTTTCAGATCCAAAGAAAAAAGATCTTTATGACAGGTATGGAATGGCTGCATTTCAGCCTGGGGGACCCGCTTCACAAGCGGGGGTCAATATGGAGGATTTTGGAGATATGTTTTCAAACCTTGGTCTTGATGACATATTCGATACTTTTTTTGGTGGAGGTTTTTCTGGAAGATCTCAGTCCAGGAGAAGAAGTCGAGGTAGGAGAGGGGAAGATATAGTTCTTAGCAAAAATTTGTCTTTTGAGGATGTGGAATCTGGGATCGAAGAAGACATAACGATTAAAAAATATAAAAGATGTGAAACATGTACCGGTTCAGGCATTAAGCCGGAAACTACTCCAAAAACATGTAACAAATGCAAGGGGACGGGAAATATCACAAGAAGCATGGGCTTCATGAGGGTCCAGACTCCTTGTGGAAGTTGTCAGGGTTCAGGACGTATTCACGATCCTTGTCCTTCCTGCAGGGGGCAGGGAAGAGTCTCTGAAAATGAAAAAATAGCAATAAAGATACCATCTGGAATAAGAGGTGGAAGCAAGATTAGGTATAGCCACAAAGGGCATGTTGGTGTCAAGGGTGGACCCAATGGAGACCTTTATGTTGCTGTTAATGTAAAAAATGATAGCCTCTTCTTGAGAGAAGAGGATGATTTGATTGTTGATGCAATATTAAGCATGCCTGAACTTTTTCTCGGAATTGAGTTGGATTTATCGCTTCCTGGAAGAAGGAATGTTAATTTGAAGATTCCAAACGCTTCAAGAGATGGGGATATTATCAAAGTTAGAGGACAGGGTTTTCCTAGGTTGAGAGGAAATGGACGAGGTGATTTAAAGGTAAGGTTGAGAGCTCATCCCGTTGGAAGGATAAATAACAACATTAAAATACTCGTAGAGAAATTGAATTCACTTTTGCCAAAAGTTAAAGACAGGTTCAGGAGACCTAGATGAATGATTTGCTGTACCCCATAAGTGTTGTTGCTGAATTGCTCAACATTCATCCCCAGACATTGAGGAAATACGAGGTTAAAGGCTTGATTATTCCAAAAAGGAAGGGAAGAGCAAGGATGTATAGCGATGCTGATGTTGATGACATAAGGGCGATAATTACACTGACAAGAGACATGGGCGTGAATTTGGCCGGTGTTGAGATTGTATTGAAGATGAGGAGAAGGGAAAAGAAACTGAGGAGGGAGATGAAGAAGTTCGTTTCAATCATGAAAGAACTCATCAACAAGGAAAAGCATGAGAAGGGCAAGAAGGGTGCAATCGTCAAATATATGGACTATGGTTTCGATCTTCTTGATGAAGACAAGGATTTGATTTAAGTATGAAAAAAAATAATGCCTCTTTTTAATTTCAAATGCAGAACTTGTAGTCATGTTCAGGAATTCATGG
>CAZFBE010000009.1:0-34631 GCA_964517115.1 uncultured bacterium | reverse complement strand
CTATTCCACCAGACTTTAAAAAAGCTCGCCTAGTCCATATCCCCTTTATATCATCGTCGTGATCATCGTGCATAATTACCTCCTTTGAAATTCCGGACTTCCTAAAATAATGCCAACAATCTGCTCTAATATGCTGGCATTCTCTTTTCTTGATTTTCTATTGTCCCCCTTGTTGAAATCCTGTTCAACAACAGTTAAAGAATCTCCATCCGCCATGCCTCCAGACATACTTCTTGTCGTATCAAACTGTGCTGATGCAGACTCAATTTTTGTAGTTAGATTTTCAACATTTACAACCGGCTCTAAAATTCTCAACGTCTCTTTTAAGTCTCTGTAGGGCATTATGAGTTGTGCGTAAACTTCCAAAGCATGTTGAACACTCTCAGGCTCATGAAAAATACCTTCGAAAGTATTTAACTGTTTTAAGTCAGAAGAAACTCCTTTGATTTTATTTCCTGCAATTGAAAGTCCGAAATTCATTCTTGAAATCAGAGATCCGGTATTAACCCAGGCTGTAGAGGAATCTGGATATCCTGTTGGAGCCTGGTATCTATATATCGGCTGTCCCATTGCTGTTATTGAATTCAATAAGCTTCTTTGTGCAGTTAGTTCGCTGTCTAAAATTCGAATTGTAGAAATAGCTAGCTCAAATGGAGATTTTATTTTTGACCTTATCGCACTTTCTTCCCAAAAATAATCAGAATAAAACATCACTCTATAAACCTCAGTCAGGTTTCCTGAATTGTCTAAGTAGGCTTTTGCCATGATTTCAACGAGTTCTTCTGGCGGATCATCTTGAACAAATTTTGTTGCTATTTTCTTGGATAGAAATTTAGCTGTATATTCATTTTGAGACAAAATATCCAAAACCCTTTCCCCCTCCTCAATGCCTCCCCCTCTTTCAAAATGGTTTCCAAGAATGTTCTTTTCTTCCGCATCGTGAGCACTCGCTCTAAAAACAAAAAAACCATCTTGAATGAAGCCAAGCCTTTCAAGTTGTGAGCTAAGAAAGGAATCACTGGCTGAATTCCTTGCTGCATTACCCCCCATTCCCATCTGCGTATTCTGTCTATTGGTTATTTCTTCAGGTGGCATCCAACTCCAGCCCGTAAAGGCACGTGCAACCTCTTGAACATCTTCCTGGGTGTATCCTCCAGCATTATTGAATGCATCAACACCCAGTGTATGTAATTCCATTAATTCTCGAGCGTAGTTTTCATTCAAGCCCCTTCCGGTTTGCCCGAGAAGTCTTTTAGCTGCTTGTGGCAAATTTCTTTTTCTTGTTCCGTTTGTTAGGTTCTCCATGTTGAAACTTGCTGTTGTTTCAACATCTCCACCTGCAGTAGAAAGTCCGTTGTCAAGATAGAAAAGCATCCCTGGATGCTTTGCAGTGGCCTCAAGCATGTCACGAAAATCTCCAAAAACATTACCCTTTATTGCATCCCTCTCATATGAATAAACATAAGGTCGAACTTGGTTCTTGGTTGCGTCTATATTGAAGTGATTAAACCAAAAATCTGTCAAAACTTCTTGAAGCTGATTTTCAGAATAAGAAGCTCTTAGTATTTTTTGAGCCGTTGTTTCTTGATCAAGTTCTCCAATTGGGATAAGGGAAAATTCCTCTATATAGAGATTGGATATTCTTCTTTGCTCTTCATTTGTCATCTTGGAAAGACCTTCTTCTGAGATCAACCCCTGATCCACTGCCCATCTCTTTGAAAGGTTATTAACCCTTCCCCCAGGAAGATAGGTTTTTGCCATTTCTTCTACAGACATTCCCAGTGATTTAAATTGAAAATCATCCAAAATTGAACTCAGTTCAGAATCATCTAATTCGGCAAGCAATTGACTTTCAAACCAATCATCAATACCAATAGAAACAACATAGTCAACTTCCCCCTGCCTAGGCCCAAAAGCAAACCTGTCCAAAACATGACGGGCAGCTTCTTCATCCGTCAAGCCAGCTCTAATCCATGGATCTTCCCCTGGTTGAGAACTGTTAACAAAGGTGAAAAAAACAATAAAAACTAAAATATTAAATCTTTTAAACATTCTTTTATCTGCCCGTATAGTACCATGCGAGTTTTGTAAAAGTTTCTTTGATTGATTTTTTTACAGTTTCATTTTTTGTAAACGTAAGCTGTTTGTAATCACGATAATGTCAGAACACACCATTGCGGTTTGAGCAATCACTGGATGAAGAACCCCAAAAAACGCTAAAGGGATTGCAAGGACGTTGTATATTGCTGCCCAAAACAAATTCTGCCCAACAACAGAAAAAGTTTTTTGGCTTAATATTATCGCCTTGTAAATATTTGAAAGGTTTCCTTTCGGTAAAACAAGACTCCCGTTTTGTTTTGCAAGATCGGATCCCTCTCCCATAGCAATACCTACAGTAGCCGCGGCCAGTCCCGGAGCATCGTTTACTCCATCTCCGGCAAAAATAACATGAGTTTTATCTTTTTCATACTGCTTGATCAAAGAAAGTTTATCTTCAGGCTTTTGGGAATGAAAATAATTTTTTATTGAGAGTTTCTCAGCAACCGCTTTGACAGAATCTTCTCTATCTCCACTCGCAATGATGACTTTTATTTTCATTTTTTTAATCTTTTCAACTGTTTCAAATGCATTTGCTCTTATTTCATCCCTTAACGCTATTAAGCCTATTGGTTTTTCATTAACACTTATAGCAACAAGGGTTGAATCTTTTGAGATGTTTTCTTGAGGTTCGAAAGAGTCTTCAAATACCCAAGAGGTACTTCCAGCCATTATTTTATTTTTACCTTCATCAAAACCCTCAACACCAGATCCGAAATGATACTTATAACCTGTTAATTTATCCCATTTTATTTTTTTCTTTTCAGAGTGTTTCAATATGGCCTTGGCTATCGGGTGGTCACTGCCTTCTTCTGCCGAAGAAGCATGTTTCAAAACATCTTCCTCGGTGTATGCTCCAAGCGGGATGACTGAATGAACTTTAGGTTTTCCTGTTGTAAGAGTACCTGTTTTATCCAGCACTAAAACCTTGCAACTCTTCAAAGCTTCCAAGCCTTTTCCATCGCGGATAATCAGGCCAATCTGAGCACCTCTTCCTGCACCTATGAAAAGTGCCAATGGTGTTGCTATACCTAGTGGGCAAGGACAAGAAACAACCAATACAGCAAGAACGACCATGAACCAGCTCAAAGGCTCCATGTCTATATTCAAAGCCGAAAGCAAGGATTTGTTTATTTTCTCCATCTTTTCTGGAATAACAATCCAAACAACACCTGCCAAAGCAGCTGCCCACAAAACAATGGGTATAAAAATAGCAACAATTTTATCTACGAGACCTTGAACTGGGATTTTTGTAGCACTTGCATCTTCAACCATTTCAACAAGCCTTGAAAGGTATCCTTCATCTCCAGCAGCGCTGACCTTGACTACAATCCTTCCAGAAATATTGGAAGTTCCGCCAGTAACAAAATCATTTAAATCCTTATTTACAAGTTGAGACTCTCCAGTTATCAGGCTCTCATCAATTTCGCTTGCCCCCTCGACAACAACCCCGTCAAGTGGAATTGTCTGCCCAGGAAGAACAATCAAACAGTCTCCTTTTTTGATATTCTCCAAAGATTCCTTTATGGACTTTGTACCCTTTAACAAAACTACCTGTTCTGGCATTAAATCCAATAAACCTTGAACTGCCAGATCTGCCTTCTTTTTTAATGATTCTTCTAAATATTGACCAGTTAAATATATTGTCAAAAGGATTATTCCTTCCCTCCCCATCCCATGAGTTCCTTGGAAGAGAGAAAAAACATGGTGCAACAGCGCTCCAAAAACACCAATGAAAATTAAAGACTCCATTTTGTAATCTTTTTGTATAAAAGATGCAACCCCACTCTTAACAAGTTCCTTTCCTGGAAAAATTAAAAGAGCAACCAGCAATCCCAAAATGAAAAAAGCCTGAACGTCAACAGCAAAAGAAAAAATTGAAACAACCCAGCAAAAAACAAGTTCGATAAGTAAATTCTTCTGGGGTTTCTCAAAAGAGTAACCCATATTTTCGATAACCAATTTCACATTATCCTGTTTGAAGGTCCCCTCGATAACTATCTTTTTGGCATGAAAGTTAACATTAACGTGATCAACTCCTTTGATTGTTGAAACCTTCTTTTCGATGGAATTAGCGCAATTAGCGCAATGCATGCCGAAAAGACTTGAGGAAAATTTATTTTTCATTCTTGTAAAGTTTAGCTTTTAATAAATTTTTTGCAACATTGAGAAAATTCAGTTATTCTTTTTAATGCCAATTCCTTATCTTCCGCCTTGATGGCCTCAGTACAACAACTCTCAAGATGATTCTGCATCAGAGCCGCTGACACACTGTCCAATGCGGATCTTGCAGCGTGTATTTGCGTTAAAACATCCAAGCAATAACTACCGTCTCCAATCATTTTCTGAATACCTCCAATCTGGCCCTTGACCCTGGCCAGGTTCCTTAAAGCCTGACCATGAAGCTCAGTTAAAGAATCGCAATAATTATCATTGTTCATAAAATACCCCCAATGGGTATATTCTAACTTTTATTATGTTTTTTGTAATTTATTCCCTTTAAAGCAGACAGTCTTCCGTAAAAAAAAGCCATACCCATTAAGGGTATTTTTATTTTCTCAAATTAGACGCTAATCCTTCCAAGGCTCATTATCAGGATTTTCAAATAAATTTTCTTTGCTTCTAAACCAGTCACATGTTATTTTTAACGATTGCTTCAAAGGTGTTGGCGCCCAATTTAAATACTTTTTTGCTTTTTCAATACTCAAACAAGAATCCCTCTTGAGCCAAGATGCATATGGTTGCCATGCTCTAGACTTTGTGAAATTCTTGTTTTTTTCTAATGGACTCCAATATTTTTCCAATGGTACATTTTCAAATCTAGGATTTATGCCAAGAACTTTTGCCATCTCCACCAAATACTCTTTTAAGGTAGGGGACTCCTCTTGAGCCAAATTAAAGGCCTCCCCAAAGACCTTTTCTTTTGATTTTAATATCGACACAATTCCCTCAATAACATCTTGGGAAAAGACATGGGTAAACTTAAACCTCCCACCATCCGGAAGCTCTATAGGGGACCCGCTTTCAAGCCATAACTGATACTTCCAGCTTCTCAAAGTGTAGTCATGCGGACCTTCAACTATTGGTATACGTATTCTTGTTTCAGGGAATGCGCTTGTTTTTGATGCTTCTTTCAAAACACTTTCAGCATCTCTTTTTCCGGTCCCATAGTTCCAACTTTCCATGTTGTTTTTCCATGGATCAGCTAAAGGATTTGAAAAATCTTGCTCACAAATAAACCCATCATGAAATCTTTTCGTAACAGCATAAACTGAACCTGTTGAAATATGGACAAAATGGCCGATACGCAAAGGTTTTGAAAAAGAAGAAACAATATCTTCAGCATGTTCTTTTTTAAAAGAAAGAAAATCAACTACCACATCAAAAATGATATCTTTGTTGGAATTTCTCTTCATTTTTGAAATCTCTTCTTTGAATGCAGCACGATCAAACCTGTCACAAATAATATTTTGAACCTGTCCTTTAAAAGGATTTGGAGCCAAGCCTCTGTTTAAAATTGAAACCTCATATCCCCTCTTGAGAAAATTCTCGACCAAGGCCCTCCCCATAAATCTTGTTCCTCCAAGTATCAAAACTTTCATAAAACAAAACCTCCGATTAGCTTCCCTACTAATTCTGGATACTCCCAAACAACCATATGCCCACAAGAAGAAACCTTCTCCAAGGTAGATCGTTCGATTAAATTCTTCATAATTTGAGCATTTTCGAAAGGGACAAGAGGGTCAGAATCTCCATGGATTATCAAGGTCTCCTTTCTTAGGTTCTCTGGAAGCCCTTCTCTACCATTGTTTAAAACAAATTCACGTTGAATTTTTTGAGTTTGAGCCAAAGCCTCATTTTGGGAATAATAAGCAACTGCTTTCAGGAAGCCATGAGGATCTCTTTCCTTCCAACCTTTAGAAGAAAAACTTTTTAACCAAGCTTTGGTTCTTTCTTTTGGAGAAGCCCCCTTGCCAACACTTGGTTTTATCTTTTCTTCATAAACAACTCGCGCAAGATCAGGCTCAGTTGCAACAAGAATAACCTTGTTAATAATTTCTTCATTTTGAACTCCAAGAATTCGTGCAAGGACCCCTCCAAAAGAATTCCCCAGAATGTTAATTTTCTCTGTTGTTGTTTCCTTGATTAATGAAACTATTTCTGAAAGCAGTGAATCTTCTGTCTCTTTTGTGAATGATTCACTTTCCCCACAGCCCCTGGGGTCAAAACGAATCACCTTAAAGCCTTGAAGGAAAGGCATCAACGGATCAAAGCTTTTCAAGCAACCCCCAAGTCCTGGAATTAACAATAAAGGCTTTCCCTTTCCTTGAATCTTGTAATTCATCAAAGAGAGCTGTTTAACACTTCTACAAGTTCAGGAATGAATTTAGAACTAACGCTACATAACCCAACCCTAACTCCATCTTTTACCGGAATGAGGTACACGTTCTTTTCTCTCATCCTTCTTGCTACCTCTTGCGGATTATCACAAAAAACAGTTACAAAAAAACCACCTTCATATCTTGGGTAAATCAATCCATATTTCTTTGCTTCTTCGTTGAAGACATTCACCCTTTCTTGTAGTAAATCAATAATTGCCTCTCTTTCATCTCTGACTTGCTGAATGTGTTTAGGATTTGTCATTAATTTAGTTGCTATAAATTGTCCTAGGTGATTGCAGTTGCTCCATGTCCCTCTAGAAGAATAAGAAAATGCCCTTTTCAGCCTTTCTCTTGATTCAGCACTTGAATTTAAAGCTATGATTCCGCCAACCCTTGAACCATATTTTGTAAAAGATTTACTTCCACTCCACGCAATTAAAACCTGGACATCATCAACAATGCGCTCCAAAACCTTGATCCAGTGATCGTTCTTGGGGCCAAACTTAAAATAAGCCAAATCAACCACTAAGGAAATTTTTGACTTTTTTGAAGAATTAACAAGAATGTCACCAACCCCGTCCCACTCTTCTGAACTTAATGAATAACCAGTTGGATTATTGCATGGAGAATTTATAACAACAAGAGTCCTTTTATTCGTTTTAGTTGTTTGTTGCACGCTTTCGTCTAATCCATCTAGATTGAAATTGAGTTCTTTTGTAAATGTTTTATATGTTTCAAGATTTCTTCCATTAAGTTTGGATATTGTTTGATATGGCCCCCAATACAAATGGGGAGAAATAAGGGTTTCACCAGGTTTTAAAAAATTCACAATCGAAGAAGTCACGGCTCCAGTCCCTCCCGGTGTCGCAGAAGAAACACTAATGTCCTTTAGCCCATTATGGCCATGAAAAGTGTCTGAGATAATCGCATTGTTGAAATCTGGAATTCCTGAAATTGGAGCATATCCAGAAACTTTTCTTGGATCCACAGCTGATGCAACCTCATCCCAGCAATTTATAACCAACAGCCTGCCGTCATCTCCAAACAAACATCCAAGAGTTGCATCGATGACTCTTTCTCCAGCTGAAATTTTGCTTCTTGCCTCTTCACTCAGTGCAAAAATTGGATCATTTCCGGGCCTCTTACTAGAGTCTGGTGTTAGGTTTGATAACATACATATATCCTAATTTCAATTACCTACAAAATAAAACCACAACAACCCCACAAGTATTGCTGGGATGGTTGTAATTATGGTCGACCATAATGCTGCTTTTTTATTCCTTGCAAGCAAGGGGAATAAAGCATCCCCATCCTGAGAAATAGCATGAGCTATTAAAACAGACATTGGAAGAAGCCCCTCTGTATAAGCCGTAACAAATAATATCTGAGGCCCACAACCCGGGATCAACCCAACACCTGCACCAACAATAATGGCCCAAGCGTTTGCCTGGCTTGCACTCTCATAAAAATTTATATTCCCAAAATACATCGAGTATTCAAAAACAAGATACGCAAAAAGAACCCAAAAGGTCACAAAGGCTGTTTCGGAAGCTGCATGAATGAGAGTTTCTTTTGAAGACGTAAGCTTATCTCTCAAAGATTCCAGAGTGTCATCTCCAATGAAGTGTTTTCCTGCAATAAATAAGACTACTGATAAAAAAGTTCCAAAAAGACCAACATAATTAAATATTGCATCTTTATGTGCAGGGTCTAAAGTTAACTCAAGAGCATAGTTTGGATCAGCAGCCTTGACTAAAAGCGTAATACCAAGAACCAACCCCACAAGACAAACCCACCACCACAAAACATAACCCTGATGTGTTATTTTGTAACCTAAAGATTCGCTTTTTTCTTCCCCTTTGATATTTTTTATAAAAACATCTGGATCAATGTCTTCTTGGGGTAAGCCTTCTTCGATTTTGAAGTTTTTTGAGAATATCCCAAATGGTTGATCATGTGTAATTTTTAACTTGTCTATAAGCATTCCCCAAAGGATCGCACTAACAAACGCAACCATGTGAACAATGAGGGCATCTTTTGGGGCCTTGGCTATCAAAATGAAAGCTGCATCACCCAGGGTTGCTGCAAGTGTTGCAATAACAGTCCCAAATGTAACAACTTTTTTAACATAAAGTGGCATTACTATAATTGCACCACCACAACCAGGAGTTAATCCAAGAATTGCACCAAAAAATGGCTGTATTTTTTTATTTTTTTGCAACAATGCAACAAATTTTCCTGATGTTTTATATTGAAGCCAAGAAAAAAGAAGAACCATCAATGCAACAAATACGGATACCTGGAGAAAGGCGTCCCTTGCAGAAGTCAGTAAAATTTCAAATCTTGGGTCCATTATTTAATCTTGGCAAAAAAATCAAACTCTATCCTGAGTTCATCATCGATAATTTGAACAAACTGTGGCTGTGGAATATCAACTCCATAATCAAACCACAAAGCACTTGTCTTTGCTGTTCCTTTTATAGTTTCAAAATCAATAATTTCAAGTACAACATCAAAGGTTTCAAAAAGGGTCCTGTCTCTTATTGTCATCTCTCCGCTAATTGTGAATTCGTATTTTTGGTCAGGATAAAAAGTCGCTTTTTCTGGAATTCCGTTCCCACGCAAGGACTTGAAAGAAATTTGAGGATAATCCGAAGAAGAAAGTATCCTTTGTCTGATAGCTCGATTTCTTCCACTTGAATCTGTTATAAAACTGCTGCTGTCAATAACAATCTTATCAACAGAACTTTTTTGTGGGAAGTCAAAATCTATACTTATTAACCCTGATATATCTTTATTTGTTCCAACAACCGTAATTGGCTCTCCCCTTAGCGTTTCATCGATCAAGAATCTTGCTTCTGAAAGGCTGGGGACTATTTCAAAAATCTTTTGACCGCAAAGAAATTCTTCTCCCTTAGACATGTTCATGACTTCTTCGTAATTTGGATTTCCCATTTTTTTCATCAAGTCAAGTTCGTCATCAATAATTTCTCGAATTCTCTCAGCTGTCCAAAGTTCTCCAGCGTATTTTTTTCCATTAACGAAAAAATTGGGCGTTCCATAATTCCCAAGACAACTGCTAACCCTCCATTCGTCTTCTATGGAGAGCATAGCCACATCACTATTAAAATCACTAAGAAATTTTTCCTTATCAAGATTCATGTCTTCTACATATTGAACGTATGTTTCAAGACTTCTTTCTTTGTTTTTAAACAAAAGATCATGCATTTCCCAAAAAAATCCCTGTTGTCCAGAAGCCCAAGTTGCCAAAACAGCCTCCTTTTCAAGTTTTAAAGCTCTTGGAACACCAAACTTGAAAACCAACTGAACCTCTTCAGGATAATCTTTTAAAACCTCATCAAAAATTCCCGCTAAACGCTCACATGGGGGACAGTTAAAAGCACTAAATTCAACTATAGTTACAGATGGATCTTTAGAACCTTTTGAAAAAGATTCCTGTAAAGGAACTTTGTACCTTTCCGAAGGGTCAAAATCCGATGCTTCCAAAATGCTAAAACCAAATAGGAAGAAAATTAAAATTATTATTTTTTTCATATAAGTTACCTCTTCAACCATCCCAATGAAATGTTATGGTTGTTTTTATTTGACTGCTCAAACTCTTGTGCACAGGACATGTTTCAGCAGCATTTTTAAATATTTTTTTTTCTTTTTCAGAATATTTTTTTTTCATATAAAGATCCACGATAAGCTCAGAAATTTTTCTTGGAAGATCTTTAGACATTTTTTTTTCGGCCGTTATTTTGAAATTGCAAACATTAATTCCAGAATTTTCAGCAGCTATTCCCATTATGGTTGAAATACAGGTTATCAATGCTGTTGCAACTAGGTCCGTTGGTGAGAAAGACTCTCCTTTTCCACAATTGTCCAACGGAGCATCTGTTATTAATTCCGAATTTGACAATTCATGAACTGCCTTGCACCTTAATGCTCCTTCATAAGTAGCATGAATCTTTGTCATCAGCCCCACCTTCCTTTTATATAGTTTTCTACTATATCAACAAATTCATCTGATATTGAAGATCCGCTCAGTGTTCTGTCTAGTTTTCCATCAATATAAACAGGCACCTTGGGGTCTTCTCCGGTTCCTGGCAAAGAAATTCCTATATCGGCAGATTTGGATTCTCCAGGACCATTAACAATGCACCCCATAATTGCAATCTTTAAATCTTCAACGCCTGGAAAAACCTTTTTCCAATTTTTCATATTTGAATCAATTTCATTTTGAATATTTTCTGCTAATTCCCTGAAAAAAGTTGAAGTTGTTCTGCCACAACCTGGACAACTTGTCACTGAAGGTCTAAAACTCCTCAAACCCAATGCCTGCAATATTTCCTGACAAAGCCTAACCTCCTTTGACCTGTCACCTCCAACCTCAGGAGTTAAGCTTGATCTAATTGTGTCTCCAATACCCTCACTAAGAAGAATTGAAAGTGCTGAAGATGTGGATGCTACACCCTTTAACCCCATCCCTGCTTCGGTCAAGCCCAAATGAAGAGGGAGATTGCAATTTTCAGCAATTTTTCTATATACCGTAACCATTTCCTGCACCCTTGAAACCTTACAAGAAATAATGATCATGTTTTCGGACAAACCCAAATCAATTGCTGTTTCAGCACTGCTTAAAGCACTGTCTACCAGTGCTTCAATTTCAACCTCTTCTGAAGAAAGCGGAAAATTATTTTTTGCATTCTCATCCATTCTTTTTGCTAAAACCTCGGGATCTAAACTCCCCGCATTAACCCCTATACGAATTGGCTTATTGAAATCTTTTGCAATCTCAATGAAAGTAACAAAATTCTTATCGTGTCTTGGCCCCCTCCCAACATTGCCCGGATTGATTCGTAGTTTAGAAAGCGACTTTGCCATTTCGGGATACTTCTTCAATAAAACATGCCCGTTGAAATGAAAATCTCCAACAATAGGGACAGGACAGCCACTTGCTTTTATGCGTTTCACAATCTCTGGGACAGCTTTTGCTGCTTCGTCATTGTTTACAGTGATTCGAACAATCTCGCTTCCTGCATTTGCAAGCAAAATGATTTGTTTTACAGTTTTCTCAATGTCTGCAGTATCTGTATCTGTCATAGATTGAACAACTATTGGATTCCCGCCGCCGATTGGGATTCCTCCCACATGGCATATATTGCTTATTCTTTTTGTCTTTAGCGGAAAAAAATTCATGAGAACCTGTTTGGGGAAAAGGGAGAATTCAAACTTGAATCAAATTCTCCTTTCATCCATGAGATAAATTTTTTTGCAACAATTGGAGATAGAGAAACACCATTTCTAAATAAACCTGTCGCCCAAAAAATGCCTTCAAGCCCTT
This sequence comes from uncultured bacterium, assembly GCA_964517115.1. Taxonomy (GTDB): domain Bacteria; phylum UBP7; class UBA6624; order UBA6624; family UBA6624; genus UBA6624. The sequence continues at coordinate 22,805 of CAZFBE010000009.1, read as the reverse complement.
CCTTCTCTCCAATAATTGGACGGTCATCCGGAGACCCTGGTCTAAAACCACACCATGCCTCACCAAGTTTTGCCCTTGCAAAACCTGGAACCCATCTTGTCATTGTGGCAACTTTTTGGAATAAGGTTTTTTTGTCAATGGAGTCATCAAAACCCCTGTCCTGGACAATCCCGCCAATCCAGTAATTTCCTGATTGGGGAACCATGTATGCAGCCTCTCCATGCACTGTGTGCGTTGGAAACCCTTCCCCTTCCCCAAAAAGTTCTATCAATTGACCCCTCATCGGTTTTACAGGCGGAACCCACCCTTCAACACCCTTTGCCCAAGCTCCTGTGCACATTGCAATTTTGTCAGACTTGAAACTTTCACCACCCTTTAAAGAAACCTCCCAGCCATTTTGATGTTTAGAAATTTTCAAAACTTCAGAATTCTCACGAATATCAACTTCTTTTGCAACCAATGCGTCTTTCAATAAATACATAAGCTTACGCGGATTGATCCTTCCTTCATCTTCAATCAAAACAACTCTGTCAACACCTAGCCATGAAAAATTTTTTTCTATATCTTCTGATGAAAGCCATGAGTGTTTCACATGTACACTCTTAAGGCTTTCTATTCTTTTTGGCAGGCCTTCTTCTTCAGGATAAAAAACGCCTTCCATTTGAAGGTCTGGATCAGAATCTGACATCTCCATTAAATCCTTTACCCAGCCAGGGAACATCCTTATCCCCTCCCAGCAAAGTTTGTTCAGCTCAGGATCACCACAAGATTTCCCAGCAGGAGATAAAATTCCTGCGCTCGCTTGGCTGGCTCCACCACCACAGGAATCCTTTTCCAACAACAAAACCGTATAACCCCTCTTTTGAGCCTCCCAAGCAATAGCCATTCCTGCAACTCCACCACCAATAATAATAATATCCTTCACTTAGATTATCCTAAGACTAGGATATAAACTTTGGAGGGATTTTTATGCAAAAAGAAATAAGGAATTTTTTAACCGATGAGGAGAAATTCAGCAGGCCATTATGGAAGGCATTGGCACTGGCATGGTGGGGAAAAGAAACAACCAGTCAAAAAAACTATGATGAAATCGCTCAGGTTCTTTCTGAAACAATGGAAAAAAGAATTGCTGACAAGGAACGATTTGAAAAAATCAAGGGTTGGCATTCTCAAATTGAGAATATCAAAGATAGCGATACCAAGAGAATTATTGAAACACTTTACCTTTCAGCAATAGGAAGCCAAAAAACTGACAAAGAAATATCAGAAAGCGTAAAGCTTGGACTTGAAATCTCTTCTGATTATGTAAAACATAGGGGAATTGTTGATGGTGAGAAAAAATCATCCAACGATTTGTCTGATATCCTCAAGCAGAGTTCTGATAATTCATTAAGCAAAAAAGCATGGGAAGCAACAAAGACAATTGGTGAAAAGGTCGAAGATAAACTTTTAAACCTTGTAGAAATAAGAAACAGCTGTGCAAAGAGAATGGGTTTCAAGAATTATTACTCAATGAGACTTATCACTCAAGAAATTGATGAATCTTTTTTATTCAACCTTCTAGACGAACTTGACACCCTCACAAGAGCCCCTTTCACAGAGCATAAACGCAAATACGACAAAGAAAGAGCTTTGAGGTTTGGGATTCAGGAAAATGAAGTGATGCCATGGAATTACGAAAACCCATTCTTCCAAAGCGTTCCCTTTGACACAAGCATTGGGGACAAGTGGTTCGATGGCAAAGAAAAAGACTGTTTGGAAAAGCTTGCAATCGAAACCTTTGACAGCTGTGGCCTTGACATAAGAAGCTCAATTAAACAATCTGACCTGTATGAAAGGGAAGGGAAGTCCCAACATGCATTTTGTCTTGGAGTCGATGATCCCAATGGGGATGTCAGGGTTCTTTGTAACCTTAGAAACAACTTAACATGGGGAGACACTGTCCTTCATGAGTTTGGACATGCCATTTATGATCTTTTATCTACAGACAACCTACCTTGGTTCCTCCAAGGTCCAGCACACATCAACAGCACCGAAGCAATCGCGATGATTTTTGGCAGACAGGCTTTAAGCCCCGATTGGTTGATAGGTTTTCTTGGAGCCAATCAAGAAGAAGTAAATGCTGCAGCTCCAAAACTAATAGATTCACAAAGATTCAAAATGCTTGCATTTAGCAGGTGGGAACAAGTCATGTGTAGATTCGAACAGGAACTTTATTCAAATCCGAAACAAGATTTAAACAGCCTTTGGTGGGACCTTAAGGAAGAATACCAATGCATGAAAAAACCTAAAGGAAGAAACAAGCCAGACTGGGCTGCAAAAAACCACATAGCCACAGCTCCTGTTTATTATCACAACTACATGCTTGGTGAAATGACAGCAAGCCAGCTTGAACACAATATAGTTAAGAAGACTGGAAAGGGTTTGCTAAACAACAAAGAAGCAGGAAAATATCTTGCAAACATGTTCTCTTTTGGATCGAGGTTGAGATGGGACAATTTGGTTGAAGAGGTAACTGGAGAACAACTTTCGGCAAAGTATTGGGCAAAAGATTTTGCTCATGGCCCAGAATAAAAATATGACAATTGAATATAGGGAACTTTACAAAAATTCAATTCAAGATCCAGATCAATTTTGGTCAAATGTTGCAAAAAGAATAACTTGGTACAAGCAGTGGGAAAATATTTCAGATGTTGATTACACAAAAGGAAAAATCAAATGGTTTGAAGGTGGAAAGCTAAATGCTTCTTATAACTGTCTTGATCGTCATGTCGAAAACGGAAATGGAGATGACACTGCTTTAATATGGGAAGGGAATGACCCGAATGAAGATAAATCCTATTCCTACAAGGAACTTCTTGATGAGGTTTCAAAGTGTGCAAACTTCCTTAAATCAATAAATATAAAAAAAGGAGATAGGGTTTGCATTTACATGCAAATGATTCCTGAATTAACGATAGCAATGCTTGCTTGTGCAAGGATTGGTGCAGTTCATTCAATAGTCTTTGGTGCATTTTCTTCAGATTCATTACGAGACAGAATCAATGATTCAAAATGCAAACTTCTAATAACCCAAGACACGGGAGTAAGGGGTTTGAAAACAGACATCCCAATGAAATCAAATGGAGATTCAGCATTGAAGGAATGTCCTTCAATTGAAAATGTCCTAGTTGTCAAAAGGACAGCGGCTGATGTAAAAATAAATCCCGAAAAAGACCACTGGTGGCATGAAAAAATAGACAAGATGTCAAGTGAGTGCCCCCCTGAGAAAATGGATGCCGAAGACCCTTTGTTCATTTTGTACACATCAGGATCGACAGGAAAGCCGAAAGGTGTTTTGCATACCACTGGTGGATATATGGTTTATGCTTCATACACTCACCAAATAGTCTTTGATTATCAGCCTGGGGATATCTATTGGTGTACTGCGGATATTGGCTGGATTACTGGACATTCTTACATTGTTTATGGGCCATTATCAAATCGTGCAACAACAATTATGTTTGAAGGTGTGCCAAACTTTCCTGATTTTGGGAGATTTTGGCAAGTTGTAGAAAAGCATAAGGTCAATATTTTCTATACAGCTCCAACAGCATTGAGAGCATTAATGAAAGAAGGAAATGACTTCGTAACCAAATGGAATCGAGATTCTCTGAAGGTTCTTGGTACAGTTGGAGAAACAATCAAGGAACCTGAATGGACCTGGTATTACGAGGTTGTAGGAAAGAAAAGATGTCCTGTAATTGATACGTGGTGGCAAACTGAAACTGGAGGGATATTGATAACGCCCCTTCCGAATATTACAAAATTAAAACCAGGGTCTGCAACAAACCCCCTTTATGGAATTGAACCTGTGATACTTGACGAAAATGGCAAAGAGGTGGAAGGAAACCCTGCTGAGGGGCTGCTTGCAATTAAGCGATCATGGCCGGGACAAATGAGAACTATCTATGGAGACCATCAAAGATTTTTTGACACTTATTTTTCCCAATTCAATGGATACTATTTCACTGGAGATGGTGCAAAAAGAGATCAAGATGGCTACTATTGGATTACAGGAAGAGTTGATGATGTGCTGAATGTTTCTGGACACAGACTGGGTACAGCTGAAATTGAGGGAGCCATAGGGAAGCATGATGATGTTGCTGAAGCAGCCATAGTTGGTTTTCCCCACGATATAAAAGGACAAGGCGTTCATGCTTTTGTGACATTGATGACAGGGAGAGAGGTAAATGAAAACACCGAGACCGAGATACGCCTGAAGGTCAGAGAGATCATTGGGCCGCATGCATCGCCAGATAAAATCCAATTCACAGCTGGGCTTCCAAAAACACGTTCAGGAAAAATAATGAGAAGAATATTGAGAAAAATAGCTGAAGGTGACACAAAAAACCTTGGAGATATATCAACATTAGCTGACCCATCGGTAGTTAAGAAACTTCTAAAAAAATAAACCAATCAAACTACAGATTCTTCACGAATCCTGGTAACACTTATACACTCTTTGGTCTTCTCATCAATCTCGAACAAAGCACCATTCAATGCAACCCTCTCAGATTCTGAGACCTTGAACCTTGAGTAAATCCCTGAAGTGAACCTCTTGATGCTGCTTTCACAATCAACGCCAATTACACTATCAACAGGTCCAGTCATCCCCAAATCAGCAATTGCGCCAAGCCCTTGAGGATAAACTCTTTCATCTGCTGTTGCAACATGGGTATGTGTTCCCCATGCAGCTGAAGCACGCCCGTCAAGATACCAGAACATTGCATGCTTTTCACTTGTAGCTTCAGCATGGAACTCAATTAAGTTGATTGAATCTGGATTCAATTTTTCATGAATTTCATCAAATGCTCCGAAAGGGTTATCTGTGCCCTCTCTCATGAATATTCGTCCCTGAAGACAGATAACATTAACTTCTACACCTTTCACAGATTTTGTCCAAACTCCAGTTCCAGCCATTTCTGAACTTGGGTAATTTGTTGGACGGATGATTGGATTTTTAGAATCATCCATAATTGCCTTGATTGACTTTTGGTCAAACATGTGGTCTCCTAATGTTATGAGGTCAACACCAGTCTCCATGATTTCCTTGTAGTTTTTTTCAGAAAGGCCTCGTCCCCCACTTGCATTTTCAGCATTGATGATAATCAAATCAGTCTTGTGTTTGGATTTGAGTTCCGGAATGATTTTTTTGCACAAGTTTCTTCCTGGCCTCCCAAAAACATCTCCAATCGCTAAAACCTTAATCATCCTTGAACCGAATCCCTTTTTTCCCTAATTACAGTAATTGTAGTTTTCCCTGGGATGTCTAATTCTTTTTTTATCCTTTTTAGCAACTCTCCAGCTAATGCAATGGGGTCCTCATCAGTGCTTCTGTCAGGATCAAGAATAACCCTTACTTCTCTTCCAGCACTAACCGCATAAGTTTGTAAAACTCCGGGTAAAGAATTTCCCAGTTCCTCAATTCTCTTTAACCTCTCTATGTATATTTCATACGTATCACGTCTTGCTCCTGGCCTTGCTCCAGAAAGAGCGTCTGCGATCTTTAAAATTTCCCCTTCAACACTTTCACACTCTTCTTCCCCATGGTGTGATGCAACTGCATTGACAATCTTGTTAGATTCTCCATGCTCTTTTAATAATTTAGCTCCTGCCAAAGCATGAGAATTAGTTTCCCCTTCACTTGGCAATATTTTTCCTATATCGTGAAGCAAAGCCATTCTCCTCAAAACACTTCTCTCCAGCCCTAACTCTTTTGCCAACTGTCCCGCTATTCGGGCGCACTCAACGCTATGCTGTAATAGGTTTTGACCAAAGCTAGATCTAAAACTCATCTTTCCGATCATCTTGATGATGGTTTTATCCAGTCCGGGAACTCCAGCTTCTTCTGCAGCCTTTTCTCCATAGTCATTGACCATTTTGGTCACTTCCTCAGTTGCCTTCTTTATCTCCCTGTCAATTGCCGGAGCATGGATTCTCCCATCTTTAATCAAGCGTTCTAAGGCAATTGTTGCAACTGCCTGACGAACACCGTCAAAAGAAGAAATAGTTAAAAAAAGCGTTTCATCGACAATGAGGTCAACTCCTGATCTTTCTTGGAAGTATTTAATGTTTCTTCCAGCACGTCCAATTATCCTTCCCTTCAGATTTTCATCTGCAATCTCAATTCGCCCCAAAATATCATTCCCTAAAATGCTTGGGACATTTATGCCTTGGACAGCATCCAATAAAAGCTGTTGTGCTCTTTGTTGACTTTGTAAAAATGCCTGATCTTCCCCCTCTTTGAAAATAGCCTTTAGGGCATCCCTGTTGGCTTTCTTTGCAGATTTGATAACAAACTCTTTTGCTTCCTTTTTTGTGATCTTTGACAAGTGTTCTAGTTTTTCAACAATCTGATTTTCATCAAGGATTACCTTTTCTTCTCTGGACTTTAGCGAGGTTTCCAGTTTTTCTATCTTCGCCAAGGCCTCATTTTTATGAATTTTAAAATTTTCTTTTTGAGATTGGAAAATATTTTTTTCAGCAAAAAGCTCTGACTCCTTTTTGATCATCTTCTCTTTTGTTTTGTGAAATGAGTCAACTTCCTCCTGTTTCTTTTTTCTTTCAGCAGTCAATTTTGACTTTGCCTCTAGTATTTCTGCTATATTTTGATCCACTTTTTTATCATGGATTGTTTTTAATTTCCTTAATGACAAGACATAAAGACAAATAGCTAAACCAAGGCATAAAAGAATAAAAACCATTAAGGGTGTTGGGACTACTTCCGCTAATGCAAAATTGAAGAAAAATGAAAAATTCACATTCACCCCATCCCTAACTTTTCTTTCAGAATACTTTCAATCTCTTCACGAAGTTTAGAGTCTTCAAGAAGGTAGTTTGCTGCTTTTGTCATCCCTTGGCCCAGGGTAACGCTGCCGTCTTTTGCGTTATACCAAGAACCTGATTTTTGAATAATCTTATAGTGAATCCCTAATTGTATTAATTCAGCTTCACTCCAGATTCCATATCCATAACGAAGTGGAAATTCAGCATTTCTAAAAGGCGGAGCAACTTTATTTTTTACTATTCTTGCTCTATGGCTTGACCCAATAATATCCTCTCCTTCTACAATTGACTTTGCTTTTCTGATATCTATCCTCACTGAAGAAAAAAACTTCAAAGCCCTTCCTCCAGGAGTGGTTTCTGGATTACCAAACATAACTCCAATTTTTTCTCTAATTTGATTGATGAAAATAACAACTGCCCCGTTTTTTGCAGCAGCACCAGCAATCCTTCTTAAAGACTGAGACATCAATCTCGCCTGCAAGCCAACATGCTTGTCTCCAATATTTCCATCCAATTCCGCTTTTGGAACCATTGCAGCTACACTGTCAATAACAACAACCCCCACCTCTCCAGACCTGATGACCTCATCAGCAATCTCCAATGAAGCTTCCATTGTTTCTGGCTGGCTGATAAACATGCTATCAACATCAATCCCTATAGCACGAGCGTATTTTGGGTCTAGGGCATTTTCAGCATCAATATAAACAATTTCTTTTCCTAGTTTTTGACCGGCTGCCACTATCTCCAGTGCTAATGTTGTTTTTCCACCAGCCTCAGGACCAAAGATTTCTATAATTCTTCCACAAGGAACACCCCCTATTCCAAGAATGTAATCCAACTGAAGAGACCCTGTTGAAATAGCAGGTATGTCTGTTAGAGGTTTTGCTCCCAATCTCATCAAAGCACCTGCACCATACTTGTTTTCAATCTGTCCAACCACTATCTCCAATTTGCTTGCTTTTTGTTTTTTGTTTTTATTCGTCTTTGCCATTTCGTTCTCCTTGTTTTGTTATTTTTTTAAAAATTATCCTCATTGCTTCATCTACTGCCCTTGCTCTAATTTGATTCCTGTTCCCTTTAATTAAAACCTTTTGACATTCAGAATCTTCATGGGAGAAAAACCCAATATGAACTGTCCCTACTGGCGTATCTTGTGCATCACTGTCAGGCCCAGCAACACCAGTCAGGGAAATTCCTATGTCAGTATTAAACTTTTTAGAAATATTTTTGGCTAATGCATATGCTGTTTTGCAATTTACAGCACCATGCTTTTCTATGAAATCACCATCAACTCCCAGCATTTCTTTCACTTTGTTGTTGTAGCAAATTACGCCTCCAAAAAACCATTTTGAAGATCCTGCAATATTGCAAAAAGACGCACTGAGCAATCCCGCTGTTAGAGATTCAGCTGTAGCAATTGTCCAATTTTTTGATTCAAGTTTTTTACCAATTTTTTCTACCAGATCACTCATTTAGTCTACTGGTGGCAAGTCACCAAAATCAACAGTGGGAATGTCTTTGCTCAAGTCTATCTCATCTGAATCATCAGATTTAGCTTCCCCTGCGTTCCCCCCTTTTTTGTTCAATATTTTTATAGAACCATCTGGCCATCCTGCATTAATGGAAGTAAAGTAACTTTTTTGTCCGTCATCTTTTTCAAAAGTTCTGTATTCAATTTTCCCTTCAATATACAGTCTGGCTCCTTTAGAAATAAACTCTCCAACATAATCTGCATCTCTTCCCCAGCATTCAATATTATGCCATTGTGTTTCCTCTCTGTCTTCCCCATCTTTTGAAGTCCATCTCTTAGAGGTTGCGAGAGCAAAACTTGCCTTCTTTCTACCGCTGTCAAAAGTTCTTACTTCTGGATCTGTTCCAACATTGCCTATCAATATAACTTTATTTATCATTTTCTATCCTCCAAAGGTAACTTAATTGTAGTAAAAAAAACCCTAAACAGAAGGCAAAGTTATCCCTGTTTGGGATTGATATTTGCCACTTCGATCCTTGTAAGAAACTTCACACTCTTGATCGCTTTCAAAAAACAAAACTTGAGCAATGCCTTGATTTGCATAAATCCTCGCTGGCATTGGTGTTGTATTGCTTATCTCAAGAGTCACATACCCTTCCCACTCCGGCTCAAAAGGGGTCACATTAACTATTATTCCACACCTTGCATAAGTTGATTTTCCAACACATAAAGTTATCACTTTTCTTGGAATCTTAAAATACTCAACAGTCCTAGCAAGTGCAAAGGAATTTGGGGGTACTAGTATATTGTCTGCCTTAACTTCGACAAAACAATCTTTTTTAATTTCTTTTGGGTCAATTTCTTTTGAATGTATATTTGTAAAAATCTTAAACTCATCGGCTACCCTAATATCGTAGCCGTATGAAGAAAGTCCGTAAGATACTACCTTTTTACCTTTTTCCTCTCTTACTTGCTGGGAGAGAAAAGGAGAAATCATATCTTCCTCAAGAGCCATTTTTTTAATCCAAGAATCTGATTTTACCGACATGGGAGATTATTGGCAGGACTCACACTCTTCGCCATTCATCCAAGCATCGATACTGCAGGCACTTTGTGAAGCTGCCCCTTTGTCTTCCGAAACAACACCCCTGACTTCCTTTTCCACATTGATAGTTGCTTTTTCGATATTTGAAGCTGCAAGCGTTCTGAGATAATATGTGGTTTTCAAACCAGTGTGCCATGCCCTTCTGTACATGTGTGAAAGTGTTTTAAGTTCTGGTTTCGCCAAAAAGAGGTTAACGGATTGAGACTGGTCTATCCACTTCTGCCTTCTTGCTGCAGCATCAATCAAATATCCATACTCAATTGAAAAAGCAGTTTTGTATTTATCTTTTACATCTTTTGGAATTTCTGCAATATCTTCCAACTCCCCATCAAAATACTTTAATTGATCTAACATTTCCTGATCCCAGAGTTTTAATTTTTTCAAATCATCAACCAAGAACTGGTTCAAACTAATAAATTCTCCAGAAAGATTGCTTTTCACAAAGAGATTTTTGTATGTAGGCTCTATGCAAGGGGAGCTTCCCATGATATTTGAAATCGTAGCAGTTGGAGCGATTGCTATAACATTGCTGTTTCTCATTCCTTGTTTCTGAATTTTTTTCTTCAAGCTGTCCCATTTCATAGTTTTTCCCCTAGGAACATCTATCTTCATACCTCTTTCTTTTTCCAAAAGATCCAGGCTATCAAATGGGAGAATACCTCGATCCCATTTGGAACCCTTGAAGGTTGAATAAGAACCTCTTTCGTCTGCCAAATCACTAGAAGCTTCGTAAGCATAATATGCAATTGCCTCCATGAATTCATCATTGAAATCTATTGCATCTTGTGAGTCGAATGGGACATCCTTGATGTAGAGAGAATTCTGTAACCCCATAACCCCCAATCCGATAGGACGATGTCTGTTGTTTGAATTTGAAGCTGGATCTGTAGGGTAAAAATTAATATCAATAACATTGTCAAGAGCTCTTATTGCTATTGTTACAGTTTCTTTTAATTTCTTTCTGTCAAGCTTTCCATTTGAATCCAAATGATTCTCTAAAACGATTGAACCTAAATTACAAACAGCTGTCTCGTCAAAGCCGGTATTCAAGGTGATCTCAGTACATAAATTTGAACTATGAATAACTCCTGTGTGGTCTTGAGGATTTCTGACATTGCAAGCATCTTTAAATGTAATCCAAGGATGGCCTGTTTCAAACAACATTGTCAACATTTTTTTCCACAAGTCTAGTGCTGGTACTTTTTCACTGTATATTTTTCCCTCTTTAGCCAACTCTTCAGATTCAAGATATTTTTTCTCAAAATCAGCACCGTAAAGATCATGAAGTTTTGGAACCTCATTGCTGTGGAAGAGGGTCCAGTCTTCTCTTTTCTCCATTCTCTTCATGAATAAATCTGGAATCCAATTTGCTGTGTTTAGGTCATGTGTTCTTCGCCTTTCATCTCCTGTATTTTTTCTTAAATCCAAAAAATCAAAAACATCACTGTGCCAACTTTCTAAATAAGCACATCCAGAACCTTTTCTTTTTCCACCCTGGTTAACTGCCACCAATTGATCGTTGTGTAATTTTAAAAACGGAATAACACCCTGGCTTTCTCCATTGGTACCCTTGATATAAGCACCCATCCCCCTAACAGATGTCCAACTGCCTCCCAATCCACCAGCCCACTTTGACAAATAAGCATTTTCAGCAATTCCTCGCTCCATGATTGATTTCAGGTCATCATCAACCTTGTAAAGATAACATGAGGAAAGTTGAGAATGTAATGTACCTGAATTAAATAATGTCGGAGTTGAGGAACAAAATCTTCGACTTTTGTACATTTTGTACAATTGAACAACATTTTTTTCTCTATTCTTGTCCTCTAAGAATAACCCCATGGAAACCCTCATCCAGAAAAGCTGCGGGCATTCAAGTCTTTTCTGAATACCCCCAGTTTTATCAACTATCAAATATCGATCATACAAAGTTTGGATTCCTAAATAATCAAAACCCAAATCAGAAGAGGGGTCGATGAAAGATGCTAATTTTGCAAGATCATATTTTAGCAACTCAGGATTCACTCTTTCGATTTCGATAGCTCTCTTCAGGTTTCGCTTAAACGCTATTTCATGGAATTTTTTTAATTGGCTAACCCCATCTTTGACAATATCCCAACCTAAAACCTCTTCGTAAATGTAGGTCAAAAGAATTCTGCCAGCAAACTTATTAAATCCAGAATCTTTTTCGATAAGAGCTTTTGCATTGAGCACTATTGTTTTCTTCAAATCCTCCATGCTGATATCAGAAAAAACAGACCTTCTCAATTCTTTTTCAAGTTCATTTTCACTCATTATCAAATTCAACCCAATCAAAGAGAACTTTATCCTTTGTCTTAAATCCTCACCATCCCAAAAAAATGTAGATCCATCATCTCTTTTTACAGAAATAAGAGCCGACTGCTCGTCTTTTGTCTGTTGGGGAGAAGTTCTTGCAAACCTTCTTTCTGCTCGATAGAGGATGTAGGCTTCGGCAACCTTGTAATGGCCTTGTCGCATTAATTCCTGTTGCACATAGTCTTGTACATTTTCTATCTGAATAAACTCTTGAGCTCTTTCTATGACCATTTTTGTAACGGATTTAGAAATTTCAACAGCAGGGCCTGAATCCATTTGAACAGACAAAAACGCCTTTCTTACAGCGCTTTCTATCTTTCTCTCATTCCATGGAACCACCTGACCATTCCTTCTAATTAATTTCATTTTTCCTGAAAAATCATTAATTCGACTTGAAGTGCTTAAAGATCTTTTGAACACTAAACTTTTTGCAACATCATGGGCATTTCTTTCAATTAATACTTTTTCGACCAAAAGCGAAACTTCCCTCTTTGTTAGTTTTAATGACTTTTCATTTTTTATTTTGCTAGCTAGTTTTTCAGAAACAAGTTTTACAACATTCAAAACAAATGTTTTGTTTTGTTCATTAAAAATATCTTCTTCTTTTTTTGACAACAACAAATCAGTCAGAGCATCTCCAATTGTTGTAGCTATTTCGCCTAAGTTAAAATTCTCCTCTTCTCCATCTTTTACAACAACAACATATGGAACCTTTGCAGACTCCTCCTCAAACAGCTCAGACCAATCAAAATTGGGCTTTTCGCCTTTTTCCTTTGAAATCATCTTTTCTAAATGCTGATCTTCTTCAAATATGTTTTTACTCATAATGCTTCTCCCAAAAAATTACAATTCATCATCATCAACAGCTTCAAGTGAAGATGCTTTTTGATACTCTGTTACCCTCCCTTCAAAAAAGTTTTGCTCTTTCTTTATATCCATCAATTCTGCTAACCAAGGCAAAGGGTTGGAAACTCCAGGATTCAACTCTTCCAAACCACAGCCTTTCAAACGACGATCAGCTATATAGTCAATGTACTGTTTAAACTCATCGGGACTTAACCCAATTGAACTCACAGGCAAACAATCATCAATAAAGTCCTTTTCTAAACTGATTGCTTCTTTCATCAATGACCTAAGTTGTTCTTTGAATTCTGGAGTCCAAATTTCTGGGTTTTCGGCTACAAGGTCCATAAATAAATTTCTTAGCAACTCAATATGATTAGACTCATCTCTTAACGTATACCTAAACATTTGCCCTATCCCTGGAAACTTGTTTTGCCTATAAAGACTCAAAATCATTCCGAACAATCCGTAAAATTGCGTTCCCTCCATACATTGCCCAAAAACAAAAATATTCTTTGCAAACAATTGCTTGTTTTCATTTTTTGTTAAATCCAAATCTCGTCTTAGCTCTTTTGATACATTTGTAACAAAGGCATTTTTTCTTTTAATTGTTCCCACCTGCTCAAACATGGCCTCGCATTCGTGAGGATTTATGCCTAAAGAGCTAATCATGTAAAGCAAACTGTCAGCATGAATGTTTTCTTCATGTGTGTGTCTTCCTAGAATGAGCTTCAGTTCAGGAGCAGTAACATTCTCCCTGACGACATGCAGTATGTTGTCCCCAACGATCCCCTCCGCGGCAGAAAAATAGCCTATTCCCATCATGATAATCCATCTTTCAACATCACTTAGGAAGTCTTGCGATTTCCACTGTTCAATGTCTTTCTGCATTGAAACATCCTCAGGCTCCCAGTGGTTTGCCTTCATGTTTCTATATATTTCATAAGCCCATGAGTATTTCAAAGGCAAAAGGTTGAAGGTCATCGTTTCATGTCCATTGATAACCTTTTTTGCAGAATAAACCTCTTTGGCCTTCTCTTCGTCTAGAAGAAAATCTTTATTTCCGATTTTATAAATTTTTGCCATAATTAATTCTTATCCAAAACTCCACTTAGAAAAACTACACAAGAAACCCCTCAGGCTCGTTGTTTTATTCTTCTCTCCGCCGAGGGCGAGGAGAGCTATTGGGTAATTGAAAGTATATGCTCTTTAATTTAATTTTTCAAGTCTTTTTTCAAAAAAAGTATACTTTTTTTATAGAAAAATCACATCAAAGGTGAAAAAATTTCAAGTTCTCTTTTCGCTGATGTTTTTGAGTCGGATCCATGAACGGCATTTGCAGTCATTGATGAACCAAAAATTTTTCTTATTGTTCCTTCTTCGGCTTTTTCTGGATTTGTATTTCCCATCAAATTTCTTAAGTCATCAACAGCATTTTCTTTTCTAAGGTGCACAAGAGCCACCTCCCCGCTTGTGATAAATTTTATTAAGCCCGGGAAAAAGGGTTTTTCTGAATGCTCTTCATAATGTACCATCGCTACCTCTTTGGGTATTGAAGTTATATTTTTTTTCACAATCTCAAATCCATGATCTTCAATCATTTTCAAAATGCCCTCAGCGGATCCAGCCTCAAAGGCTGTTGGTTTGATAATTAAAAAAGTGTCTTCCATGTTTTTTCTCCTTGTCTTTAAAAATGAATAGCCAAATATAACAAAAATTATTCCAATTGTCCACCCCAAACCAGCTGGAGATGACCAAAAAGCTTTTATTCCATCTTGAAATTTTGCTGTAACATAAGCAACCAATAAAAACCTTGCGCCTCTTCCAAGGACCGAACACCAAAATAAAGTTTTTAGGGGAAGTCCAATAATTCCAGAAGTTATTGCAAAAAGCTTGTAAGGAAGTGGTGTAAAACCAGCAAAAACAATAGCCTCCCCTCCATACTGAAGTAAATTCTTTCGTATTTTTTCATATTTAAGATTACCGGAAAATTTCTTTTCTAACTTGCTTTTGAAAAATCTCCCTATTGACCAGCCCACCATTGCTCCCGAGGCACTGCCGATAGTTGTAATCAATGCAAGATTAACCCAGATTTCTGGGGTCTCTTTTACAAAAATTATCAAACCGATGTCTGGGGGAAGGGGAAAAAATATTGCCTCAAAAAAAGCCCATAAAAACAAACCTGGCAAACCTAAGCCAACAAACCACAATTTATATTTTTCAAAAAATGCCTTCATTTAACTTCAAGCCTTGGAAATTCTTTGTAAAGTTTCTTTGAAAACCCTTTTGACAAATTTCCCCTGATGATTTCAATTGTATTCCCGTTGAGGTAGATTACGGGAGAGGGTTCTCCTTTGAGAACACGATGATACTTATTTAAGCCCTTGATAAAATAATCTTCAAAATCTCCTGGGTGCTCATTGTCTTCATTCTCGATAAAAAAATCTTCGAGATTGTAAAAACCTACTACTTTTGATAAGATTTCTAAATCAATCTCTTCAATCATTTTTGGAGATTTTTCCCCTGAAATATTTGCACTTGTCAAAAGATAAGGCCCTACAAGATGAGCAAGTTGGTTTAATCCAAAGTTTCCAAATCTTATTCCAATACCCATTTTTGATGATCCTGGTGAAGCACACTCTTTTATTTTTGGATCCCCTGGAACAACCACTGTCAAAGGATCTTTTATATGGAAAAAATAATTAACAAGCTCTCTGTGGAACGGTGATTTACAAACCCAGCAATCATCGAATGTCTTGTGCCTATCCGTTCTTCGAGCATCAACGAAAGTTGGTTCAGGAGGGAAGACCCAAGAGATTGCTTTTGTTTCGTTTCTTGACTTGATTTTAAAAAGATCATTTATTTTTTCAGGGATTGCAGCAAGCCCAAAAACAGTTTCTGTTTCAAGGAGCAGCACTCCGTATTTGATGTAACTTGCAGCGTCAAAAAGTGGATTCCTTGGAGGATGTATGACCGTCATGAAGGGCTCCATTGAGCTTCTAGATAAAATTCTTTTTCAGATCTTGGAGCTCCCCAGGGTTTGCGTTTTTTAACATTAATCCATTCTGAAGAAAACAAAGAAACAGGATCTTCCTTTTGGAAAAATCCGAACTCTAAAATCAACCATCCACCCTTGTGAAGATACTTAGGGCATTCTTTTACAATCTTTTTACATGCGGACAAACCATCCTCCCCGCAAAATAGAGATTTTTCAGGATCAAAGTTAAGAACCTCTGGTGGAAGGTTTTTTATTTCATTTGTTGAGATGTAAGGAGGGTTAGAGACTATAAGGTCAAATTTACCTTCGATGTTGCTGAAAAGATTGCTTTTTACAACCTTGATTTTTGACCCTGGAACAAGTCTTTTTATTTCGCTCTCACAATGCTTTACTGCATAATCATCTATATCGCATAAAACTCCACTACACTGTCTTTCATTGGCTATGCTGATCCCAATGCATCCAGTTCCGCAACAAAGATCTAAGAAGTTCCCCCCTGTAGGAATTCTCTCGAGTGCCCTGCTTAGAACTTCTTCAGTTTCATATCTGGGAGAAAAGACATCTGGCTTAAGAACAAAATCCAATTTCCTGAACCTCTTTTTTCCCAAGATGCGGTCCACAGGTTCTCTTTTAATCCTTCTTGAAACAACCTCTGCCCATTTTTCTTCATGTTTGGAAGGGAAAGATTCATGCCCCCTTGTTAAAACTTCCTCTCGTTTGAATTTAATGACATCAGCCAAAAGCAATTCTGCATCTAGCCATGCGGAATCAATGCCCTGCATCTCAAACTCATCTCTTGCTATTTTGATGGTTTCATTGATGTTTTTTCCAATCAACAACTTAAATATCTTCCAGTTCCAACTTTCGTAAAGCTAAGTTTACTTGTTTGAAAAAATCTGGAACCTCCCCCATCATCAAGGAACTCAACTGATGGTTGCTGACTGAAACACGGTGGTCAGTAACTCTGTTTTGGGGATAGTTATAAGTTCTTATTTTCTCTGATCTGTCACCTTTTCCAACAGCTGACTTTCTTTTCTTTGCCCCCTCTTGTTCCTGTTTGTCTATCTCCAATTGGTAAAGTTTTGTTTTCAACATGTTTAAACATGTGTCTTTATTTTGATGTTGGCTTCTGCCATCTTGGCACTGAACAACAATCCCTGTAGGGTTGTGGGTTATCCTGACAGCAGAATCTGTTTTATTCACATGTTGTCCCCCAGCTCCTGATGCCCTATATGTATCAATTGTCAAATCTTTTGTATCAATATTGATATTCACATCAGAATCTGCCTCAGGCAAAACATACACACTTGCAGCAGAAGTGTGAAGTCTCCCCTGGCTCTCGGTTTGAGGAACTCTCTGAACTCTGTGAATTCCACTTTCTGAGGACAAGAATCCGTATGCCCCACGTCCTTTAATTTGGCATATCAGCTCCTTAACCCCTCCCATTTCGGCCTGGGATTTATTTAAAACCCTTACACCAAAACCCTCTGCGGCAAGAGCCCTTTGGTACATGTTGAAAATATCCCCTGCCCATATCGCAGCTTCATCGCCGCCTGTTCCAGCTCTTATTTCCAATAAAGCATTTCGATGGGCGTCTGGGTTTGGAGGCAAAAGGGCATTTTCTAAATCCTCTCTTGTAGTTGAATATTTTTCCTCTGCAGGCTCAATCTCCAACTCAGCCATTTGAACCAACTCTTCATCATCGTCTTCAAGTGCTTCCCTGAGCTCATTGAGATATTTTTCAGCTTGGAAATATTTTTTTGCAATATCTAAAAGTTCTTCAAGATAATTTCGTCTCAATCCAAGCTCCTTTAGCTTGGAAGGGATTGCTATAACAGCTGGATCAGAAAGTTGGCTATCGACATCTTCAATCTCTTTTTGAAATGGAGCCACTGACTCCCTTAGTTTTGACATGGGTTAAAGAGCTTCAGATTTTTCTGAAGGAGATTCTTTTGATTTTTTCTTCTTCACAATATCTGATAAGGAAGATTGCCCGAACTTCGCATTGAACCTGTCTATACGCCCTGCAGTATCAATGAACTTCTGCTTCTTGGTAAAAAATGGGTGGCAAGCAGAACATATCTCAACCTTCAAGGAAGGAACAGTAGAGCCAACAGTAAAGCTGTTTCCACAATCGCACGAAACTTTACATTCGTGCCACTTAGGATGTAAATCTTTTTTCATAACGGGTTTCATATTATATCTCAACTAGCCGGTGGACCGATCCACTCAGCAATAAACAGGTTAGTTTCACCTTCAACCAAACCATTCCTGTTGCTAGCAAAAACAACCCACTTTCCATTTGGGGAAAAAATCGGAAAACCATCAAAACCCTCAAAAAAAGTAACCTTTTGGGTCTTGGGTTTGAAACCTGACAACTGATGCATGTAGATATCAAAATCCCTGCCTTGTGGATCGTCTACATTCGATACATAAAAAATAAAATTGTCGTTTGGTGCAATTGAAGGTCCAAAGTTCGCAGCTCCATTATTTGTTATTTGCATCCTGTGTGTTCCGTCAGCCCTCATTATCCAGATGTCTAATTGCGAAGGTCTGACTAGGTCATCAGCCAACAACTCCTTAAAATCTATTATCTCTTCTTCGGTGTTAGCTGAGGTTCTTCTCCACACAATATACTCTCCTGAATATCCTGGAATGCTTCCCCCATCGTATCCAGGTTCATAAGTTAACCTTTTAACGCTCCTGTCCCCGTCAATTTCCATGGAATACAAATCAAGATCTCCATCTCTGCTGCTGGTGAAAATCATTGTGTTGTTTTTATCCCACATTATCCCCTCTCCCTCTGCATCATATCCATCTGAATCTGTTAGTTTTTCTAACTGTTTGGTTTCTGTGTCCATAAGATAAATCTCATAGGAAGAATGGACTGGCCAAACATACCCTTTTGAATAGTCAGGCGGAGGAGGGTCTCCGGGCATTTCCTCATGAGTCGAAGCAAAAATAATCCTTCTGCTATCAGAAAGCCACCAGGCACAAGTGGTCACGCCCTTGCCGCTTGACAACTTCTCAACAGAAAGATCAGCCAAGTCAAAAAGGTATATTGAATCAACATTGGCCCCATCTCTCCTTGATTGGAAAACGAGTTTTGTGCCGTCAGGAGACCAATAAGCTTCTGCGTTCTGCCCGCCAAAGGTCAACTGTCTCAAATCTGAAAAAAAGGCTTCTCCCTCATAAAGGCTTGGCTCTCCATAAAGCTCTGGTTGCTGATATCCTTTTTCAGCTCTCTCATATTCAAACGATGATATGTCTGGGCTTGAAGCTTGGCTCAACAAAAACAGAAAAAACAGATTCATAAAAGGCATCATAATCAAGAAAACATCCATACTGATGCCATTAGCAAGATAGCACCTAAAGCTCTGTTCATCATAACTTTGTTGAACTTTTTGCTACCATGGAGAGATCCGAGCCACCCTCCAAAACCAACAACCAGGAAAAAACCTGACCATGAAATCAAAGTACCAATTATGAGCCACCAAGTCATTTCAAGCTCTTGAAGCACTAAAGGAACCCCTAATGCTGAGTTTGCCAAAACAAAAATTGAACTTATGGCCGCTGTTTTTTTTGGATCTGCCCATCCGAAAAAAATCAAGAGGGGCGAAAGGAAGATTCCCCCTCCTACACCGATGAAACCAGCCAGGCCACCAATGCAAAAACCCAGCAAAACGAGCATCCATGTTTTTGGGTTTTTTTTCAGTTTGTATTTTTTTTTGTGATGGGAATCAAAAAGCCTTAATGCAGAAAACAAAAGCAACAAACCTACAATTTGATTGTAAAAATCCTCACTGGGTACAGTTTTTACGAAAATATAAAAGGCAGGCAGGGATCCGATAAGCAATGGAAATGCCAATGAGGAATCAAATAACCCGGCTTTCCTAAAATTCAAAAATGCCAAATACGAAACAAGAACATTCAGAGACAAAGCAAAGAGCTTGGCGTCCATGGGGAGATATCCGAAAATCAAAAAAAGTGCCAAATACCCGCTCCCCCCTCCATGCCCAGTGGCAGAAAAAAGGTAAGCAATTAAAAAAAGAACGAGGATGCCGAGAACAAAATCCATAACATAAAAAACTGGCCGGGAAGGATTCGAACCTCCACTCACGGATCCAAAGTCCGTTGTACTGCCCTTATACGACCGGCCAAAAAGACCCCCTTATCGTACTATCTAAAAATCTTTTGAATAAATGATTCCCTGAATATGCTTCCCTCTAACATTTCTTGAAAAAGGATATTCAGGCAGGTTCTTCAAGGGTTCAACGTCCGGTTCGTGGAAATGAATAACAGCTGAAGGCTTCTCGGGTAGCCTGAGGAATATTTCATTTGACTGGGTTTCTTTGAGAAGCTCAAAACTGTTCCTGTCAAAAAATCCTGATCCATCAATAATGCACTTGTCTGAATGATGCCTGAGGTACCCAAAATACCAATAAGCAAGAGTGCAACCCTCTTCAGGCATCAGCTTAACCATTTCAGAAGATACATGATAATGATCTGCCCATTTTTGGTAAGTTTTGCTAAACTGGGGGAAGGTCAACAGGGATGCCAAGCAGCATGTAATGAAAATATGTTTTTTGAAAAAGAAATCAAAATACTTACTGGAGCCAAAGATAAAAGAAATCAAAATAAGAAAACCTAACATTGGATATGCATTTCCTGGAGATATGCCAGCAATTGCCCAAGATAAACTCAATGCAATTCCAGCAAAAACTGCCCTTCTGTCAATCTCTTTGAAAATCAAAGCAATGCAAACCGAGGCAAGAAGCCATTGAATGTGATCTGGAACTTGGAAATTCAACATAAACAACCTGTTGTACATAAGTTTTTTTGACAAAAGGGTATGTGGCATAAAGGTTCCCCAGAAAATAAAGTTCAAGACCACAACTGGCACAAAAACAAAAATTGACCTAACACACCAAGCAATATCTTTCTCTTTGTATTTCTGGAAAAATGCGTAAATCCAGTAAAGCGCAAAATCAAATCGAGTTGCAGCTGCCAGAGATATCCAAACAGCACTCCCTTTCCTGTAATCAACCAAATAAAGCAAGAAAAAAAGAACAAACAACCCGTTTCCAGCACCGATGAGCAAATGGTACCACAATGAAAAAAAACAGATTACAGCTAAAAGAGCAGTGTTCCCTTTTTCCTTTTTTACCAATGAGAAAATAAGGAAAATAGCCAAGGAGTTCACAATATGCATAGAGGTAACTGGATTCAACCCAAGAAAAATCAACAACCCCACAATATAGAGATATAAAGGATCTGTTATCCCTAGCAAAGTTTCGGTATTGCTGTTTGGGAAACCCTGGCCATTTACAAAAGCATCAGCAAAATATGCCGTCAGGTAAGCATCATCTGAAAAAACAGGCAACATGTCAAACAAAAACATAATCAAAGTTCATTAATATTTAGTTTAATTTTTTTATTTGTATTTTTTAATCATTTAGAGTAAACAAAGTGAGAAAAATCTTAATTACTGGAGCATCTACGGGAATTGGGAGATCAATTGCGCTTGCCTTGGCCCAAGAAGGTTGGCAAGTCTTTGCCGGCGTAAGAAGCCAAAAAGATGGAAAATCCTTGAAGAATGAAAGCTCTGGGGATGTTGTTCCTGTCATTCTTGACATAACAAAAAAAGACCAGATAAGCAAGGCTGTTAAACAAATTGGCGATTCTCTAGATGGGCTAGTGAATAATGCTGGAATAGTTTCTCCTGGCCCGCTTGAGCTCATGCCAATTGAAGATATCAGAGAACAACTAGATGTAAATGTAGTTTCTCAAATCTCAATAACGCAATCCTTCCTTCCCGCTCTTAGAAACTCTCAGGGAAGAATCATTTTTATGAGTTCAGTTAGCGGAATGATGGTTTTTCCTCTGCTGGGAGCATACGCAGCCAGCAAGCATGCCCTCGAGGCAATAGGCGATGGCTTTAGGAGAGAGTTGAAAAAATGGGGTATTAAAGTTTCGATAATCGAACCAGGCTCAATGAAAACACCAATATGGAAAAAAACGCTAGAAAGAGGCAGTAATCAAATGAAGGACATCCCTAAAGAAAAACTAGAACTTTACCAGGATGAAATAAACTCACTTTTGAAAGGTGCTTCTGAAGCGGAAAAAAAAGCACTTGATGCTCGGTATGTGGTTGATGCAGTGCTTGACGCCCTGGAATCATCTCACCCCAAAACAAGATACATTGTTGGACCAATTCATAAACTAAAAACAATAATTGCAAGGTTTTTACCAGATTCTTTTTTAGATAGTCAGTTTTAAGATTTTAGACTCAGGTCAGAAGCCCCAATCAATCCAGCGTCTTTCCCAAGAACAGCTTCAACGATTTCAACGCTGTACATATCCCCCTCTTCAGACATCTTCTCTCTAAGCATCCCTATATAACCATCAGCCAAGCCAACACTCCCTCCAACTACGGCAACCTCTATGTCCAACATGCTTTTTGCATTGGAGATTGCTATCGTTAAAAGTGAAGTTGAGGTATCGAGAATATCTTTTGCCCATTTTTCTCCTTTTTTTGCTTGGGCAAAAACATCCTTTGTTGTTGCATTCTCATAATAAGCCTGCCCAGAAAAAGCAATCCCCTCTCCAGAAACATATGTTTGCAAGCACCCTTTTCGGCCACATGTACACTTAAGACCATGGGGGTCAATCTGAATATGCCCTATATGCCCCGCCAAGCCTGTCTTGCCTTGAATCAATCTCCCGCCTGAAACAAGCCCTCCGCCAACGCCCGTCGAAACAGTCACAAAAAGCATGTCTTTTTCTTGCCCTGCCCCGAACCTATACTCTCCCCAAGCTGCTGCTTGAGCATCATTCACAAGAGTGACATCCTTGTTTAGTGAACTGTAAATCCTTTCTGCCAAGGGAAAGTTTTTTCCATCCTTCAAGCCCAGTGTTGGAGCACTCCAAGATGCCCCTTTGACGAGCCCCAAGGTTGCAATTGAAATGCTTTTTGCTCTATCAACCCAGGGTTTTCCCATTTTTGAAATCTGCGCTACAAGATCTTCTGCTGTATCTGTTTTAACCGTTTTTTCTTCACTTTTCTCAAGAATTTTTCCACCAGAAACCAAAGCACAAGAAGTCTTGGTCCCTCCAAGATCGAATGCCAAGACAACTGAACTCATAATGAAAGTCTATTATAGACAAGTGCTTATAATGAAATTATTTAAATTTACAGGAGAAAGGTAATGTTAATTTTTTTA
>CAZFBE010000008.1:31972-35567 GCA_964517115.1 uncultured bacterium | reverse complement strand
GACCCTTCAAAACTTGCAAAACTTCCAACAGTGTTTACAAAAGAAGAAGATGGTGGAACCATAACAGCTGGAACAAGTTGTTCTATGGCTGATGGAGGAAGTGCTTTGGTTATGGTCAAGAGTTCCTCTTGCCCAAGTGGGGCCTTGGCAAAAATTGTTGGTTTTGCTGACGTTGGCGTTCAGCCAACACATATGGGAATTGGTCCCGTCCCAGCATGTCAAAAACTTGAAAAAATACTTGGGTGGAAAACTTCTGACTACCAACATGTTGAGCTTAATGAAGCTTTTGCTGCACAGGTTCTTGCATGTCAGGCAACTTTGCAAATAAACGAAGATCGCCTCAACCCCCTTGGTGGGGCCATTGCTCTCGGTCATCCGATTGGGTGTACTGGTGCAAGGATGGTTACGACTCTTTCACATTCTCTTTCAAGGTTGGGCAAGGGGTCTCGTGGCCTTGCTACATTGTGTGTTAGTGGTGGAATGGGTTTTTCTTTAGCCCTGGAGGGGTGTTGAATAAATAAACGCAATTTCTGTTGCGACCCATGTTAAAAGCATACAAATAACAATTGTTGCATGTTCACCATAGCGACTTTTCAAGAGGTGGTGAATGTGTTTTTCGTCAGGGGTTGAAATTTTTTTAAAAAACCCCTTCAAGGTCTTTTTTTCCCTGGCTCCAAAGGTGGCCCTTCTTAAAACAGCCCAAAGAACATCTGCAATTGGCAGTAAGAAAAACAGGCTGATTGGCATTAGGTTTGAAATGAATATGTTGGAGTTCTCAAAACTGGCGAAAAGACCAGAAAAAGCCAAGGCCCCCAACAATAACGATCCGGAGTCTCCCAGGTATACCTCCTTATGCCTTCTGCTTACATACAGAACCCCCAACATAATTGTTGCAACCAGCATTCCGCCCTCAAGTTGTGAAAACAAAACAAAAGAAATAGCTGGCAAGAGTCCGTTAATCCCATCTATAAAGTTAAACCCGTTAACAATAGTCAACCCGAAAACAAGTAGCAAAATCGCGTTTGGGAAAGTTGTTTCAATCCCTGAGAGAAAAAACACCAATATTGCAACCTGGTAAAAAAGTTTCCTTCCTGCCTTCATCCCGTTAAGGTCATCAATTACCCCTAGTAAGAAAAAAGGGAAAAACAATTGTGGTATTGATAAAAAATCTTGTGTTTCTGGGGTTAGGTCCTGAAAGAATATGTATGAAAAAAACAACGTAAGCATGATTGCCCAACCTCCCACAAGTTTTCCTTGTGGGGTTTTTTCACCACCTCTCCTTTGTTTAAAAATTTGTTTGTTTTTTGGGCTGTTGGCAAAATGGATTGATAAAAGTATCGGCAAGACAAAAAGGAGGGTGTGTATTGAGGTGTTGGTCATTTTGTGTTTTTTGAACCGTGTTTAAACGTCAAGGTTCATTGCTTTTGTTGCATTTTTTTGTATAAAAACTTTTCTTTCAGAAACATCTTTACCCATTAGGTTTCTGAAGGTTTTTTCAGCATCCACAACATCTTCCACCTTAACCCTTTCCAGTATTCTTGTTTCAGGGTCCATTGTGGTTTCCCAAAGCTCGTCTGCGTCCATTTCTCCAAGCCCCTTAAACCGCATGATGGTCGGGTTTCTCCCCTGCCATTTTTCCATCAAGGCCTCTTTTTCCCTTTCGTCTACAACGTATTTTTCATCCTTCCCTGCTCTAACTTTGTAAAGGGGAGGTCTTGCCGCATAAACGTGACCGTTTTCTATAAGTGCTGGCATGTGTCTGTAGAAAAAGGTTAGCAGTAGTGTTTTGATATGAGCCCCATCAACATCGGCGTCTGTCATGAATATAATTTTGTTGTACCTTAGTTTTTGGAGATTTGCGCCAGCCTGAGCTATGCTTTCTCTTTCACTAAGCGGAAAAATCCTTCTCACCGTTTTGGCTCCTTCTTGCATTTCTGGGTCTGGAAATTCTTTTTCAAACTCATCATCATCCATATATTCGGTTCTTGGGATAAAGCCGATTCCAATCGCTTGAATCAAGGCTTTAATTTCTGCATTATTCAGCCATCTTGATTCTGCAACTGCTTTTTCAACATTTAAAATTTTTCCTCTAAGTGGCAAAACTGCTTGAAAGTGTGGATCTCTTGCTTGTTTTGAGTTTCCCCCAGCAGAATCTCCCTCAACAACAAACAGTTCTGTTCTTGTTCTGTCTTTTGAGATGCAGTCGGTGAGTTTTCCTGGAAGGATGCCGCTACCGAGGTTTTCTTTGCTCCTCTCAAGATCAAAAGCTTTTTTTGCACGTTGACTTGCTTTTGCTATTGTCAGGGCCAACAAAACAATCTTTCGAGACTCTTGTGGGTTTTGCTCCAACCACCTATAAAAATCTCCAGAAACTGTTGAGTGAACAGCCCCTTTTGCAACAGTGCTTCCTAGTTTCCCTTTTGTCTGTCCTTCAAACTGTGGCTCATGCAACCTAACGGTAACAATGGCTTGCATTCCATATCTTATTGACTCTCCATCAACAGATGTGTCTTTGTCTTCGAGCTTGTAGTCCTTCATGTATTTCAGGATGGTTCTTGTAACACCTGTATTCAAGCCTGTAACATGTGTTCCTCCCCCTTGTGTCCTGATGTTGTTCACAAAAGAAAGCGTTTCTCCTCTTTTTTGTGTCAAGAATTGAAGTGCAAGTTCAACATGAACGGTTGGTCCATTCTTGATGTTGACTTCTTTTGCGCAAAAAAATGGTTGCATCAGCAGGGTTGTGTCGTTTTCTGTTAGGTTCTCTATGTATTCACGGATACCCCCTTCAAACAAAAACTCTTCTTTGAAAACCTCAACATCTCTTTGATCTTCGAGTTTTATTTTTAAGCCTGGGTTAAGGTAGGCAAGTTCTTTTAAACGTCTTTTCAACGTTTTTATGTTGAAGATAATTCCTTCCTTGAATATTTGTTCGTCTGGGTAGAACCGAATCCTCGTTCCTCTTTTTTTGGTAGATCCAATTTGCTTTAGGGGTTGTGTGAGGGAGCCTCTTGAGTAGTGTATCTCGTGCTCTTTTCCATCCCTGTAAACGTTTGCTTGAAGCTTTTCAGCCAAGGCGTTCACACAGGAAACACCAACTCCATGCAGACCACCTGAAACCTTGTAGGTTTTATCGTCAAACTTACCTCCGGCATGCAATGTACCCAAAACAAGCTCTATAGCTGGAACCTTCTTTACTTTATGCATGTCAATCGGAATTCCCCTACCATCATCTCGAACCTCACAAGATCCGTCCTCCAGCAATATTACCGATATTTCAGTGCACTCTCCAGCCATGGCTTCATCGATGGAGTTGTCCACAACCTCCCAAACCAAGTGGTGAAGCCCCGCTTCAGCGGTGTCTCCAATATACATGGCGGGTCTTTTCCTTACGGCCTCAAGCCCCTCTAAAACTGTTATCTGTTCGGAAGTGTAGTTGTTTTTTACCACGTTTTTAATTCTACTGTTTTTATCTTAATTTTTTATTTTTTTACCTGCTCTAAAAGGTCTTGTTCCATCTCTTGCAGTGCTGCTTTTGTGTTTGCCTCCATGGTGATTTCAATCTGCCCCTCTTCTTCTGTGTTTGCCCAAAACCATG
>CAZFBE010000008.1:21625-31872 GCA_964517115.1 uncultured bacterium | reverse complement strand
GCCTCCATGGTGATTTCAATCTGCCCCTCTTCTTCTGTGTTTGCCCAAAACCATGTACCATTTTCGTAATCTGTCCTGATTCCCTGGAAATCCCTTACGCTAACAAGGGGGGATCCAGCAAGGTTCATTACGGGCTCCTCTCTAAAAAAACTCTTTAGCCTGGTGTATTCTGAGTTTTCAAGTTGCAGGGTTAGTGTTCTTTTTTTCCCCTCTCCATACCTTGAGCTTAGGTCATCTCTTGTTTTTGATAGAGGTTGAGAGTTTTTTTGGAGGTGGTTTAGGAGTGAAACTATGCAGTAAAGAGCATCAGGAACCGTGTTGTGTAAAAATGGTATTGTTATGTTTCCCCTCTTTACAGCAATGATTCCTTTTGTTTTTTTTAAAGCATTCAGAAGGTCTTTTTCTCTTGTTGTTGTAAAAACCACTCTCCTTTTTTGCTCTTTTGCAAACTTTAAAAAAACATTGCTTGTGTTGACTGCACAAACTATCGTTCCTTCTTTTTTACCAAGTTCGGATTGATAAACCATTGTCTGTATCCATTCGCCAGGCCAAACGATACCGCTATCGTCTATGACAAAAAACCTCTCCCCGCTATCGTCAAGAAGGAATCCTGCATCTGAATTTTCTTCAGCTACTGCTTTTTGAATCAAGTGAACCCTTTGTTTATATGGTTCTGATTTTTTGATTTTTTTAAAAACAACCGTATGCATGTCGAAAAGTTTTTCTGATATTTTTTTGATTGTTTCATTTGTTGTTCCAATAATTATTTTTTTTGGTTTTTGTCTTTTTCTTTTCAAGAGAAGGTTTTTGGTTTGTTTTTCCTTGATGGTTGTTAGTTTTCCGGCCTCTTCCACCTTTTCGGTTGGGGGTTTGGTTTTGTTTTCGATATGAGGTTCTCCGTTCTTGTTAAAGATTTTGAACCCGGAAATCATATTCGGTGAAGATCCTGCGGTGACGACAATAACCCCCAAACCCCTCTCTCTACCCTCTAAAACAGCTATTGGTGTGGGTAGTGGTTCTTTTGATATCCTTACATCAATGCCCCATAGCAAAAGGTTATTCGCGATCTCCTCTTTTAACCTTTCGCCCATAAATCTCGAACCATCTTCCACAACAAGGTAACCTTCTTCTTGGTCTACTGTTTTTTTGATTTGTTTTAGGGTGGATTCAGCTGTAATTTCACGTCCCCACCTTCCATAAAAATAATTATCCTTCCTTTTCATTTTTAAAAACCGGACCCCTCAACAAGGTCTATCAGCCTTTCGTTTAGGGTTTTGTTTATTTTTTTTATTATTTCTTTTTTGTTTGTTTGTATCTTCTTTTTAACGATTGGGTGGCTTTCTTTTGAGTTTATAAACAGGGTTTTTTTTGTTACGGCAATTGCTTTTGTTCTTTTATACCTGGGTTCCATCTCCGCCATCCAGAATTGTTTGATTTTTAGAAATGATTTTAGGGTTGGATCAATTTCCTTCAAGAGGAGGTCGATTGTTTTTTCAGGTTTTATTTCTTTTTTTGAAATTTTATTGAGCCTCTATTTTTGGATGTTTCAAGGTCATTAAGAAATACTTGTAGGTTTCGTCTTCAGGATCGCAAAAGAGACATGAGGAGTGTGGATCTTCAAAGTTTATTTTGACCTTTGTCCCCTTTATGGTCTTTAAAAAATCAAGCATAAACGCACTGTTTAAACAAACCAAGAAGTTTGTATCGCTACCTTTTTCAAAAAACAGAACCTCTTCACCTTGTCCCCTTGGTGTTTCATCTATCGATATCACCACCTCATTGTTTTCTATTTTTATAAGTGCCGCGTTGTTGAGCTCTTGATATTTTCCGAACTGCTGGAGCCTTTCAAGAGCGTTTGTTAATTCAACCTTGTCCAAAATAATGTTTTTTGTATGTTCCCTTTCTAGTATTTTTTCATAATCGGGATATGTTGGTGTTAGTGTTGTTGCAAAAAGTTTAACCCCCTCGTGTACAAACATGACATGGTCATCTCGGACCTTCCCTTCAAGGGTTCCTGTTTTCCCAGAAAGACTTTTTAATATGCTTTTCAAAGCATCGGTGTCAACCTGTATTTTCCTTTCAACACCGCTATGGTCTTCCTTGCTTGTTATCGCCATCCTGAAGCCATCCGTGTTTACTATCCTCAACTCGTGCCCCCTGAAATCAAGAAGCGTTCCACTTGAATAACCTTGGGTTCCACCATGCCTTGCAACAACTAAGACCTTTTCAAGCAGCTTAACAAAATCCTCATTCTTCATTTCAAAAACTTCATTTGATTCTTTTTCTTCGAAAGGAAAAGTTGTATGAGTTTGGGGAACTATTGACTTAAGAGTGTACCTAGAGCCGGATCCCTTAAGGTGGAGTGAACCATCTTCATCCATATCCATCAACACCGTTCCAGTCATCCTCCTAAAAAGCTCTCTCATTTCTGAGATTGGGTAAAATCTTGTTTTTGTACTTTCGGTTATGCTTTTGTCTTCTATTGCTAAAGAGCATCCTGAAACATTGTTGAAGGTTTCTAGAAATAACTTTTTACCTTCGTACCTAAGCCCTATGTGTGCAACGCCTCTCAGGCCCAACAAAGCATCTCCAGCACAAGACGACACTGTTGAAAGACTCTCATGGAGTAACTTTGAAGAAATTTTTATAGCCATTTAATGTATTTTAATATTGTAAATCTAAACTACTACCACTACTGTAGTTAAAAAAGAGTTAAATTGCCACCTTTTTCCAGGTTTTGGTTAGTGGTTAAGTTGTTTAAAGAAAATCCATGATTAACAGCGATTGAATTGACCGAATTTTTGAAAGAGGTATTTTCTTTAAGGTTTTCTTTACCTTTTTTTAACGAATAGGTAATAGCTGACTTTTTTACATTTAAAGCACGAGAGGAAGATGCCCTGCAGCCATTCGGACGACAGCACAAAAGCAAAACAGCGGCCTGGCGAGCAAGCACAACTTCCCTTTGTCGAGACCCCGACAAGAGGGATGATTTTGTAACATTAAAAACACGACAAACATCATCAACAAGAGAGGATCCGGGCATTGAGGTGTCTTGGGACAAGGCAAACGAAACAGAATACTCTTCAGGGTTTCCAACAGATTGAGACCACAGGAATCGGCCCGCAATACCCTTAATCCCCCTAACGTCGGGGGGGAGGTTGCTGAAAAGGCTTTCCGGAACAATCTTTGAGGATTTCTTTAAGAGGAACCTTCCCAACAGCTCTTTTCTTTCATCCTCTTCGGGTGGAGACATTTTTACAACAAGCCCAGAAGTCAGTCGGCTAATCAGTCTGGGGTTGAATTTTTCTATAGTTCTGGGGTGTCTGTCAGAAACAACAACAATAGGCCTTGATTTAACCAAAAAAGAATCAAAAATATCGAAAAAAACCTGTAAGGTTCTTTTTCTGCCAACAAATTTTTGTATATCATCAATCAACAAGCAGGGTTTTGAAAAAAATGAAGACTTGAAACCATTCAGGTTTCGCCTTTCAACCGAATTCACCAAACCCTCTGTGAATTGATCAGAACCAACAACACGTTCTCCAAAATCACGTGCAGCAAGGTTTAACAAATGTGTTTTTCCAACACCCGGCGGACCGTAAAGAAGTATTGGAAACAACCCACCAACACTATCTTTTTTGGCAATAGAGTTTATAGCGCGAAATGCATTTTTTACACCGACATGGGGGTAAAAGGTTTCAAAAACATCACGTTTTATTTTCTTAACAGAAGGGGGTACAACAGGAACGTTTTTTGGCACCCCTGCTGTAAGGTGCGGTTCTGCAAGCTCAAACCTTTTATAACTAAACCCCACCACGATCCTAGATAAGAGATTGAAGTTTTTTTCAGCTATTTTAAAGTTATAAGTTCCAGAGGGAAGAAGGGTTACAATCCCATCTTCCGACAATGTGATTTTTGAAGTGCTAAGAAGGGTTTTTAGCGGAAGGTAGTTTTTCTCTTCAGCAATTTTCTTAATAATTTTTTCTTTCAGGTCTTTGTCTTTTGAAAACTGCATGAAGGGTAATTTTAAACACCAAAAAAAGAAGAAGATTTAAATCACAAAAGATAAAAAAAAGAAAACCTAACCAACACTATTCAAAGACAAAAACGATAAATATCGTTTATCATTTTTTTTAGAAAAATGGAAGGCAAAAAAACAAACAAAGACAAAAACTTTTTGGTAATTGGTGCGGGCCAAATGGGTGCCGGGATTGCGCAAGTAGCAGCCGAAAATGGCTACAACGTGAAAATAGAAGACATTAATGCCTTGCTTGTCAAAAAAGCAATAAAAAATATTTACGATCGGTGGGACAGGGCACAAAAAAAAGGAAAAAGAGAAGGGTGGGAGGTTGCAGGTTTCAAAAAACAACTTAACACATTTGACGAACAAGACTACAACAGTTTCAAATTCATAATAGAAGCTGTTTCTGAAAACGAAAACATAAAAAAAGAAATTTTTTCAAAAATTGGAAAAACAGCGTCAAAAGATGCAATAATTGGATCCAACACATCCTCTATATCCATCTCAAACCTTGCCAAGTCGAGCGGAATGCCAGAAAACTTCATTGGTATACACTTCATGAACCCTGTCCCAGTTATGCCCCTTGTCGAGGTTATAGAGGGGGATGAGACTTCTCAAAAAACAACAAAAGAAACAATGGATTTTGTAAAAAAAATAAACAAAACACCAGCAAAAAGCAAAGACAATCCAGGTTTTATAAGCAACAAAATACTCATGCCCATGCTCAACGAGGCAATAGAAACCCTGGCAAGCAAAACAGGGACAAAGGAAGACATTGACACCGTAATGGAGCTTGGAATGAGACATCCACTAGGGCCACTCAAGCTCGCAGACCTCATAGGCCTTGATACCTGTCTCGCAATAATGAATGTTTTATACGATGGATTTGGCGATAAAAAATACAAACCCTCCCCACTTCTTGTTCAAAAGGTAAAAGAAAATAAACTGGGAAGAAAAACAGGAGAGGGTTTCTACAAATACAATTAAAGAAAATGAAACAAACACTTGTTCAAAAAATAATAGCTGAAAAGTCAAACAAAAAAGAGGTCAATGTTGGAGAGATAGTAATGGCTTCTGTTGATAGGGCGATGGGGCACGATATTACAGGACCCGCCGCCGCCGCACTTTTGCGAGATGCTGGAATTGACCAAGTTTGGGACAAGGACAAGGTTGTTTTGGTTGCTGATCATTTTGTTCCTGCAAAAGACCTTGCTGCAGCCAAGCTTGGAAAGGAGTTAAGAATTTTTGCAGAAGAGTATGAGGTCGGACATTATTTTGGAGAAGGGAAAGGGGGCATATGCCACGTTGTTATGCCTGAAGAAGGGCTTGTTGCCCCAGGAGAAATTGTCATAGGTGCAGATAGCCACACATGCACAAACGGCGCTGTTGGCTGTTTGGCAACAGGGGTTGGGCACACAGACCTTGCAGCAGTTCTTGCAACTGGCAAGGTTTGGTTAAGGGTCCCCAAGACAATAAAGGTTGTTTTTAAAGGAACACCACCCCCTGAAGTGACACCAAAAGACATGTCCTTGGCCCTGGGAAAGATATTAACCGTCAGTGGAGGGAACTACAAGGTTTTGGAACTTCACGACCAAACAGAAACCGGCATAAACATGGAAGGAAGGCTAACAATTTCCAACATGGCTATAGAGTGGGGAGCAAAAGCGGGAATCTTTGTTCCAGACAAGACAACAGAAACCTTTATTAAAAAAAGAGCAAGACACAACAACTGGCAAATGGTCAAGCCGGATGAAAATGCCTCTTATGAACAAGAGATCACCATCGATACAACAAATTTAGAGCCACTTGTTGCCATGCCGTTTAGCCCCGACAATGTGACAACTGTTAGGGAGGTTGAGAAGGAAAAGATAAAAATAGACCAAGTTTTCATAGGTTCTTGTACAAACGCTCGAATTGGCGATTTGAGAGAAGTTCACAAGGTTTTCAAAAACAATCCCGACAAACAAACTCAAGTTCCAAGGGTTGTAGTCATCCCAGGGGATCAAAAAACATATTTAACAGCTGTTAAAGAAGGGATAGCTACAGAGTGCATATCAAGAGGTTGCGTGTTTTCAACCCCAACATGTGGACCATGTTTGGGAGGGCACTCTGGGGTAATGGCCGCTGACGAGGTTTGTCTTTCAACCAGTAATAGAAACTTTCACGGAAGAATGGGACACCCAGACTCACTGGTTTATCTTTGTTCACCACTTGTTGCAGCGCACTCAGCATTGAAAGGGTATATAGCAGCTCCGTAATTGAAAACAGTTTTTCACCCCTTGCAAAAAATTAGCTGGATAGAAGGATACTACAAACAGCTGAAGGCAGTTGATGATGCCAGAAAAAACAAAGAACACGTATTTTTTTTTGAACATGAAAACGTTATTACGCTAGGCACATCGTCAAAAAAGAAAGACATTCCAGAAACAAACAAAACGAGAAAGAGCGGAATAGGGGTTTTTCAAGCAAGCAGAGGTGGAGAAGCGACATGGCATGGAGAGGGGCAATTGGTTGTTTATCCGGTTCTAAATATTAAAAAAAGAAAAATTCAAGCACCAAGGTTGGTTGAAAAAATTCTAAGAACAATACAGGAAGCACTTTTTAAAATGGACATCGAAACACATTTAGATCTAAAAAATCCAGGACTTTATATAAACAACAAAAAGATAGCATCTTTTGGCATGACGATAAAAAAAGGAATAACCTTGCATGGAGTTTCTATCAACATTAACAACAACCAAAGGGGTTTCGAGGAAATAAAACCATGTGGTAAGTCTCCAAAAACAATGTCAACTATTCAAAGAGAAACTAAAAGGTCAACAAACATACAATTAGCTGCCATGGAAATTAAAAAAAGTTTATCGAGGACACTGTGACACAACATCCAACCTGGACAAAGATCAAAATACAACCAGGCTCAACAAAATCATTGGTAAGCCTTTTTTCCCAAACAACAAAAACAAAAAAAATAACAACAATTTGCGAAGAGGCGTGCTGTCCAAATCTTTCAGAATGCTGGGGACGTGGAACGGCAACCTTCATGCTTCTCGGAGATGTTTGCACAAGGGGTTGTAGGTATTGTTCTGTAAATAAAGGGAAACCTGAAAAACCTGACGAGAATGAACCCAGGAACCTTGCTGAAACTATAAAACAGATGCAAGCCAAATACATAGTTTTAACAATGGTTGACAGGGACGATTTGAAAGATGCTGGTGCTGCGCACATTTTAGAAACTGTTTATGAAATCAAAAAAACAAACCCCACTACAAAAATCGAACTTTTAGTTGGAGATTTAAACGGAGACACAAACCTCATTCAGGAAGTTGCCACTGCAGAAATTGATGTTTTTTCCCATAACATAGAAACGGTCGAGAGGCTTTACCCAAGACTCAGGCCACAAGGAAGGTACCAAACAGCTTTAAAGGTTTTAAACACAGCAGCCAGCCTTGGAATACAAACAAAAACAAGCCTGATTGCAGGGATGGGGGAAACAACAGAGGAAGTTTTTTCCCTTCTTCACGATATAAAGAATGCAGGGGTTGGTATATTCACCTCAGGACAGTATCTAAGACCTTCACAAAACCAGGTTCCAGTTATCAAGCACAGATCTCCATCCTGGTTTGAAATGGTTGAGAAAAAGGCCCAATCAATGGGGATAAAGTCAAAATGTGGCCCACTTGTTAGGTCAAGTTATATGGCAGAAACACTATATAAATGATACCCCCATAGGGTATAAAAACAATATTTCAAAAAATCGAATATAATTGGCAGTTATGAATTCAAACAAATCAAAAAAAACAAAAAACAAAGGATCATTTGGTGTCGATCAGGAAACTGCATTTAAGGTTCTTTACCACCCCCTTCTAAAAGCAAGACTTTTGGACGAAAGGATGGTAAAGCTCTTTAATCAAGGTCGTTTTGGGGGAACATACTTTAGCGGTTGTGGACAAGAGGCAACAAATGTTGGAGCGGGGGTTCACATGGTTGAAGGAGACATTCTTGCACCATCTCACCGACAACTTGGTGCAATGGTTGCCAGGGGGATAACTGCAAAAAGGGTATTGGCCCAAGTTTATTCAACGGCAGAATCTCCAGATGGAGCCCAACAACACCCATGTCATTTTGGAGATCCAGAATTGGACATTGTGAGCCCAACCGGCCATGTTGCCATACAGGTTGTTTTGGCAGCAGGGGCTGCATATGCCTACCTTCTTGATGCATATAGAGAGGGGAAGGTAAAGCTTAACTGGGACAAAGATGGAATAGTGTGGGCTGGAAATTGGACACTTAAAAAAGGTACAAGCTTAAATTGTGCATTTTCTTTTTTTGGCGATGGAGCCACTGCAAAAGGGGACTTTCATGAGTCCATGAACTTTGCAGGAGTTCACAAGCTTCCAGTTATTTACATGGCCGAAAACAACATATGGGCCGAGTCTGTTCATGTTACAGAAAACGTTCCTGTTGAAAGGATAAGTGAAAGAGCCGCTGCATATGGAATGCCGGGAATTACAGTTGACGGGCAAAATGTATTTGAGGTATATTCAGCGGTTGGCGAGGCTGTAAAACGGGCTCGAACCGGAGGGGGTCCAACTTTGATAGAGTGTTTAACATATCGTTACCACGGACACTCAATGATAGACCCAGCCGATTACAGAACTGATGAAGAGGTTCAGGAGTGGAAGGAAAGAGACCCCTTAAAGGTTTTTAAAGAGATAGCTAAAAAGGATGGAATCTGGAGTGAAAAACTAGCTAAAGAAACTGAAAAAAACATAAACGACGAAATAGAAAAGGCGATTGATTGGGTTGAAGAAGAATCAACGAGGCCAAAGCCAGACCAGTTTATAGATGTTACTTTTAGGAATCCAAAATTTAATGAAGCAATAAGAAAAAGATGGGAGAAAAGAAAAAATGTCTAGCAAAAACATAAGTTATATTCAGGCAATAACAGACACAATGTGGTCTGAGATGGAGATAGATGAAACCGTTTTTATTTTAGGACAGGATTCAGGAAGGTATGGAGGCGTGTTTAAGGCAACTGCTTGGAGGTCTCAAGACGACGGAAAGCCAGATTTGACAAAAAAAATGTACGATGAATTTGGCCCCTTAAGAGTTTTAGACGCACCTCTTGCTGAAAATTTGATTATCGGAGGGGCTGTTGGAGCCGCGCTTTCAGGCTATAGGCCAATTGCAGAAATCCAATTTATGGATTTTATAGACTGTGCAATGGGCCATATAGTGAACCAGGCGGGAACAATATCATTCAAGACCAATGGGTCGTGGTGCTGCCCCTTGACGATAAGGGTTCCATATGGGGGAGGTATAGGTGGAGGGATGACACACAGCCAAAGTAACGAAGCGTGGTTTTGCCATGCTGGAGGGCTTGTTGTCACTGCGCCAAGCAACCCAAGAGATGCAGCAGGTCTTTTAAGGTCTTGCATAAGGTCTGATGACCCATGTGTTTACATAGAGCACAAAGGTCTTTATAGGGCGATTACTGGAGATGTTCCAGATGATCCAAACTTCACCGTAGAGCTGGGAAAAGGAAAGGTTGTTCAAGAGGGGAAGGATTTAACAGTAATCTCCTATGGAGCAATGTTGCACAAGTGCTTAGACGCAATTAAAACGCTGGAAAAAGAAGGCGCAAGTGTTGAGGTTATAGACCCAAGAACACTATGGCCAATGGATGAAGAAATTATGATTGAGTCTGTTTGCAAAACAGGAAGGTGTGTTGTTGTTGCTGAATCTCATGCCGCCTATGGCTTTACAAGTGAGGTTGCCGCACGTGTACAAGAGGGAGCTTTTTGGAATCTTGTAACGCCAATAAGAACTATTGCGGGGCCAGATACACCTTTTCCTTTTGAGGCTGGAATGGAAGCAGCTTACCTGCCATCAGAAGAGGAGATTGTAAATTCCTGTAGGCGAGCCTTGGGGGACGGATAATGCCAATCAAGGTTCCAGTACCAG
This sequence comes from uncultured bacterium, assembly GCA_964517115.1. Classification (GTDB taxonomy): domain Bacteria; phylum UBP7; class UBA6624; order UBA6624; family UBA6624; genus UBA6624. The sequence continues at coordinate 21,887 of CAZFBE010000008.1, read as the reverse complement.
ACTTAGGAGTCAGCGTTGTTGAGGCAAAGGTTTCTGAGTGGAAAAAAAACATAGGAGACTCCGTAAAAAGGGATGAAGAGATAGGAATTCTGGAAACAGACAAAATAACAACCCCTATAACCGCATTTAAAGATGGAACCCTTGTTGCCATTTTTGCCCAACCTGGGGATATTGTTCCTGTAGGACAAACAATTGCTGTGATACAAAAAGAAGGTGAAAGTTTATCAGAAAGCGATATAAAAAAACTTAACCCAAAAAAATC
>CAZFBE010000008.1:0-21525 GCA_964517115.1 uncultured bacterium | reverse complement strand
GCCAGCACCGGAACCAACGCCAGCACCGGAACCAACGCCAGCACCGGAACCAACGCCAGCACCGGAACCAACGAGCCCCACCAGCTCAGGCCCCGTAAAAACAAGCCCGGCTGTTAGGAGATATTGTCGGGAAAACGACATTGATCCAACAACAATTACAGGAAGCGGCCCAGCGGGAAGGATACAGATGAAGGACGTTTTGTCTTTTAAAAAACCAAAAATATCTGAAAAAAATACTTCAGAACCCACAAACACAGAAACACGAAACCCAATGAGCGGTGCAATGTCTGCAATGGCAAAACATATGGTTCATTCGGTTTCTACAAGTCCGCATTTTTTAATTGTTGATGAAGCTGACATGAGCGAAACTCTAGCTGTATATAGAAAAACAAAGGAACAACTAAAAGAAAAAAATGTAAGACTAACATTAATGAGCTTTTTTGTCAGAGCCGCCGCACAGGCGCTCAAAGATTTTCCGAGAATGAATGTTTCCCTTGATGGAGAGGAGTTGGTTTCTAAAAACTACAGAAACATTGGAATGGCAGCAAGCGTTGGAGAAAGCCTTATTGTTCCAGTTATTAAAAATGCTGATTTTTTTAATCTCGAAAACTTGGCTCTTGAGATTAACAGGCTGGCCGTTGCTGCACAAGAGAGCAAACTAACCATGCAAGACATTACCGGAGGGACGTTCACCATAACAAACGCAGGAATGTTTGGAGGTCCGCTTATGTCTGCTCCAATCATCAACCAGCCAGAAGCAGGAATTCTAGGGATACACACCGTTAAAGAAAGGCCGGTTGTAGAAAATGGGAACATAATAATTAAGCCAATGGTTTATATTTCTTTGTCAAGTGATCACAGGATGGTTGATGGGGTTTTGGCAGTTAGGTTTTTATGCAGGTTTAAAGAGCTTTTGGAGCACCCAGGGCTTTTAGCTACAGGCCCAATTTCATGAAATACGATCTTGTCATAGTTGGGGCAGGTCCCGGGGGATACGTTTGTGCATTACGTGCATCACAACTCGGCCTCAAGGTAGCTGTAGTTGAAAAGGAAAAAGCAGGTGGAACATGTTTGAATGTTGGCTGCATTCCCTCAAAAGCTCTTTTGGACTCAACAGAAATATTCTCTGAAATAAAAGAAAATAATGAACACGGAATTGAAACAAAAGAAGCAATAATGAACTGGGGAACACTTCAAAAAAGAAGAGAGGGAATAGTAAACAACCTAACCTCAGGTGTTGAGTTTTTGCTTAAAAAAGCAAAAATTGATTATTTTGAAGGATGTGCACAGGTAAAGTCAAGGTATACAGTCGTTGTAGGTCGTAGCAACCTTGCAACAAAGAATGTTGTTTTGGCCACAGGGTCCAAACCAATCGAAATTCCATTTTTGCCCTTTGATGGTCAAAAAATAATCGACTCGACACAAGCCCTTTCACAAGAAAAAATCCCAAAAGACATGATAGTTGTTGGTGGAGGCTATATTGGCTTAGAGATGGCCAGTGTTTACAACAGGATAGGGACAAAGGTAACTGTAATAGAAATGATGGACACCATTGTTCCATTGATGGATCCCGACATAAGCAAACAGCTAAAAAAATCTTTGAAAAAACAAGGAATCAAATTCAAAACATCAACAAAGGTAACTGGGTGCAAAAAAACCAAAAAGAACATCATTCTGAACCTTGAAAAAAATAACAAAAAAGACAAACAAACAGCAGAGCAGGTTTTGGTTGCTGTTGGAAGAACCCCAAACAGAGGGGGCATAAACCTAGAAGCACTCGGCGTAAAGACTAATGAAAGAGGTTTTGTTATTATTGACGAAAAGATGGAAACATCTCAAGAAGGTATATATGCAATAGGAGACCTTGTTCCAGGCCCAATGCTTGCTCACAAAGCTAGCGAAGAGGGGGTTGTTGTTGCTGAAAGGATTGCAGGAAAACATACAACATTTAACTACGAATTAATACCGTCTGTTGTTTATACCCATCCTGAAGGAGCCTCTATTGGAAGAAATGCAAATGAACTAAAAAAAGCAGGCTTAGAATTCAAGACAGGTATGTTTCCGTTTTCAGCATCTGGAAGAGCAATGGCAATAGGCTGTACCGAAGGATTTGTTAAGGTTCTAGCAGATAAAAAAACCGATGAAATTCTAGGAGTTCATATACTTGGACCAAAAGCCTCAGAACTCATTGGGGAAGCGGCAATGGCTATGGGCTTTTGCGGAACTGCAGAGGATGTTGGTATTTTCATCCACGCCCACCCAACGCTCAGCGAGGCTTTAAAAGAAGCATCTTTAGAGGCTTCCGGACATGGTGCAATTCATACCTAAGGAGAATAAAATGTTTGAATTAATTTTTGCTTTAGGACCCACTGAAATTGCTTTGATAGCAATAGTTGTTTTGGTTCTTTTTGGCCCTAAAAAAGTTACAGAGTTTGCAAGGTCTCTAGGAAGAACAAGCGGCGAATTCAAAAAAGGACTTGAAGAAGGAAAGAAAATCAAAAAAGACAAAGACGAATAGTAAACAAAAATGGAAGACAGAAAAATGTCTTTGTCCGAGCATGTTTCAGACCTTCAACAGGCCGTATTGAGAAGTTTGGGGTATTGCTTTTCCGCAATACTCATTATTTCTTTTTTTCATGAAAGCCTTTTAGCAAGGCTTCAAGATCCGCTAGCTGCTGTTGGAATCGAAACACTAGCCGTTCTTTCTCCACAGGAGGGTTTTCTGGTTCCAATCAAGTTAGTTCTAATGTGCGGACTAATAGCCTCGTCCCCCTTTATTGTTCGAGAGACAGCTGTTTTCATCTGGCCAGCCCTAAAAAAAACAGAAAAAAAAACACTTCAGATTTTTGTAATTCCAGCTTTTCTCATGGCGGTATTGGGAGTGTTGTTTTCATGGGAGGTGCTGATACCAATTTCAGTAGGGTTTCTTTTCAAAACTACAACTTTCCACAGTCTCGAACCAACATGGACCCTTAAAAACTGGTTTACCTTCATTCAGTCAATGATGCTTGCCTCAGTTCTTGCTTTCCAATTACCAATAGTTATGGGGATTCTTGCAAAACTAAAGTTAATAACTACTAAAACAATTCAAAAAAATGGACCATATGCAATCATTATTTTGCTCATAGCCTCAGGGTTAATCACGCCGCCAGATGTTGTTACACAGGTTATTATTGCAATACCCCTTATCGCTCTTTTTTACCTAAGTATTTTTATAGTAAAAATAAATGAAGATTAAAAAGAGAAAAGAACGACCTTTTTAAATAGAATTAAAAGGTTTTAGATTTCAAAAGAACGGAGGAGAAATTATGGCAAGAATAGGTGTTTTTCTTAGCAAAGAAGGGGCAGGCTTAAACCCACTTAATCTAGAGGATATCGCAAGCAGGCTGGTTGAAAATGTACAGGAGATAAGCCATGTATTCATACATGAAGACCTCAATACGATAGAGGGCCTTGCGGCAATGGAAAAAGAAATAAAAGAACAAAATATTGGATATGTTGTTATTGGATGTGGGTCTATCGACAAAAGGGAAGAAAACATCAGAGAAACATTAAAAAGGGCAGGAATGAACGAGTATCTTTTAGAGGTTGTTAATTTAAAAGAAATGGTTGCCAGCGTTCATCCAGAAGAGCCGGAAAAAGCCAACGATAAAGCCTTCCACCTGATCCAAACGGCTGTTGTGAAGGTTGAGAAGAGCAAACCGCTAAAAGAAACACCAATGAGGGTTGAACAACAGGTTTTAATTGTTGGTGGAGGGGTTGCCGGCATGTCTGCTGCTTTGAGAATTGCAGATGCGGGGTACAGTGTTGTTTTGGTTGAAAAAGCTCCTGTCTTAGGGGGCCGGGTCTCTTTTCTAAAAAACCTTTGGCCAAAACTCGAAGAAGCAGAAGACCTCATGAGAAGCCTTTCAATAAGGTGTTACCAACATGAAAATATAATTATTTACGATTATTCGGAAGTAAAAGCTGTTTCTGGAGTGAGGGGGGATTTTGATATTGAGATTTCCCGAAAGCCCAGGTATGTCGATAGTGAAAAAATACATGACTACAGCAAAATTTCTGCAGGTTTAAGCCAGGATTTTTCAAACAAATATGGCCCAAAAGGATCCATGGCAAAAGTTTTGTACCAACCTCATGCAGGGTGTGTCCCCCCCTTATTTTTGATAGATCCAGAAAATATCAATAGTCCAGAGGTGAAAAAACTAATAACACTTGTTCCAGACGGAGCGGTTAACCAAAAAGAAAAATCAAAAACAGTTCATGAAAAGGTTGGAGCAATAATTATGGCCTTTGGAGCCAAGATGATGGACGTTTCTGGCTTAACAAATCTAACTGCTGCAAAAAATAAAAACATTTTTACGGCAATAGATTTTGAAAGCCAAGAGCCCGAAGGAGAGCAGGCAGATTCAATCTTATGGGTTGTTGATGCAGGAAGCAATGACCCAAAAAGGGGTGTTCCTTATGCCTCAGAAGTTCCACTAATGACCTCAGTCAAACAGGCAATATTTGCCAAAAAAACATCAAACAATAAAACTAGAACCATAGTTGTTTATTCGGACAGAAGGTCCAGGACAAAAGGTTATGAAGAGTTTTTGAAAACTGCTGAGGAAAAATATAAAATTGAAATGATTAGAGGAGCTGTTTCCAAAGTTACCTCGCAAACCAAAGGATTGTCAGTTAGTTTGCACAATCTGATCCAAGGAAAAGAGCAACAAATCTCAGTTGCTCAGGTTGTTTTAGCAACAGAAGTATCTCCTTCACCAGATTCAGAAGCTCTGGCAAAGACGGTTGACATTGGTTGTGATTCTTCCGGGTTCCTTTCAGAAACCCACCCATCCCTTGACCCTTGCTCAACAAGCAACTCAGGGGTTTTTGTTTGTGGTGATTGTGCATCTCCTGGAGACATTAGGGCCGCTGTTTTAACAGCTGAATCAGCAGTTGCTAAAGCCTTGGCTGTTTTGGGGAAAAAAACAGGAGAGCCTTATAGGCTGAAACAAAAAGACGATAAGTTGGCAAGATTTGATAACCCAGCTCAAGAAGTTTCTCCAGAGAGTTTTCAAAAAAACGAAGAAGGGGGGATGAATTACACAAGACTAAACACTATTTTTGGCAAATCGGAAAGTGGAGCTTCTATCCCAGCCTCTCCAACAAGGAATATCGAACTTACTGGCTGGGAACTTTCAAAATCTATTGCTGAAATTGAGAATATTTGGGGAAACGGACTGGAAGAAAGTGCTTGGGAGCCCAAGATTACGGGTTTTGCATCACAACATGGAGGTTACCCCCTCCTAGAAACGCTTGGCAGAGAGGAGATTTCCTACTCTCCATGCTATCGATTTTTGAGAATTAGGTCAACAGCCCACCTGGACCCATTGCTTGTTTTGAAGAGTTTTTTCAATGGAGCAGATGGTGTTTTTATCATTGGAGGACCGCTTGGTAGTGGCAAGTTTCACAATGATAACTATCTAGCAAAAAGGAGATTTAAAGCCCTTGAGGGAGTCTTGGATGCTGGTGGAATAGAGCCTGAAAGAGTGAAGATTCTATTTATGGATTCCCACCAGGTTGACGAGGTTGCAGACCATTTGAAAGATTTTCACAACACACTTTCAGACTTGGGGCCATTAGGTATTTAGTATGAATGAAATGAGGATCACAATTCAAAGAGAGGCCAGGAGGCTTTTGCAACTTGGGAGAGTTAGTGTTGTTATTGGTTACGAAACAGGGCCCTATCCAGGAACCACCTCTCCATGTTTTGCTTTTAGCCCAGATGATGCTCAGCGAATTGTGTTCAATAGTTTTTCTGCAATAAATCTAGCCGTTTATTTGCCGGGGATTACAGGGAATGTTGGAATTGTAGCCACCCCTGCAACCGTAAGGTCGATAAAAGAGTTAGAAAAAGACGGGCTTGTTAACAGGGAAAATATACACATTATTGGAGTTAGGTTCCCAGGGATATTAGACGCAAGGCAACTTTCTGTCAATCGAGACAACGAAAACACCCTTTCTGTAAACGAGCATCCAGAGGCTCTCTGGGACTGGGCCTTACACGACCTTTACGAAGCACCAACAGACTACGACATCTTGGTTGAGCCAAGGTGGATGAGCGAGCTTCGAAAAGAAAATAAATTAAAAAAACCGATTCTTTCCAGAACTAATGTTGAAAGACTTCAGCAGATGACACACAAAGAAAGAAGGGCATATTGGCTCCAGTATTTTGAAGAAAACAAACATCCTGACCACAACAAAAACCTATTTCCTTCAACTTATTCGGGAGGCGACCATCTTGAAAAGTTTAAATATATAAAATCAACATACGGATCAAATGAATTATTTTACGAACATCTCTCATGGGTGTACCAGTCAATGGGACGTGCTTCAGGCTTTGACCTTTCAGACCTAACCGAGGAGCCTTCAAAAATTCCCCTCTCAACACTTAGAGCATGGGCGGCCAGGGAGTTTAGGAGGAAGTTTGACTATAGGCCTGGGTTTGAAGATTTGAACCCGTTGTTGAAAAAGGAAAATATATAAATTATGAGTGATTACATTTTGTCAAAAGCTAAGCTCAAGTACTGGCTTGAAGATATAAGAAGGCGTAACGAGCTTTGGGCTCCAGTAGGAGAGGGGGATTCTGTAAGCTATTTAAAAAACCCACAAGGAGAGAATGTAGCAACGGAATTCACCAATAGTCTTGATTGTCCCAAATATATATTTTGCCCACAACAGGATCCAATTTGTAATTATGAAATAAAAGGCAGAGGAGAGGTCTCGGTTGAACCTCTGGAACCAGACACAACCCCCAGGGTTGTTTTTGGCTTGAGGCCACCAGACATAAGAGGTCTTGACATTATGGATGCATATTTACTAAATGACAACATTGATGAACGTTACAAGGCCAAAAAAGACAATACTACGACAATCTGTTTAGGTTACCACAACCCACCTCCATGCTGTTTTGCCGAAGCTGTTGGAGTCGATCTTTTCCCCAAAAAAGGATCCGACATTTTGTTAACAGACATAGGGAGAAGCTATTATGTTGAAACCCTCTCTGAAAAAGGGGAAAACCTTGTTTCAGAGCATTTTAACGAAGCAGACGACATTGTTAGAAATGAAGCCTGGGGAATACAAAAAAAGAACAAAGGAAAAACAAATTTTGATTTAAATTTAGAAAAATGGAAAGAATTTACAGATAGTGAGATATACACACTGCCATATTGGGATGAAATATACCTAGGGGTTATTCCTGACTCTGTTGCAACAAGGTACTTTTATTCAGGAACTTACTTTAAAATTGTTGACGTGGCCAAAGGTAACCATGGTACGAGATATAAAACATGGACAACAATGTATTCTCCAAATTTTTCCGTTTTGAACAACGGATATGACTACAAGCCGAGCCTAAAAGAAAAATTCAAAGACTGGATACTAGAAATGTTCCATTTTTTCCCAAAAAGACATGGATTTATTGGATGTTCCGGTGCACATAGATGCATTGCCGGAATGACAACAAAGCATGACATTAGAAAAATTATTGCAAATGTGGACTTTGGAACATGAACCTTACACCAAGTGTAGTTAAGCTAACAGCGACAAGAAAAGAAGGGGTTATTGGGTCTATCTCTTTCAAAAATACAACACAGCTTCATGCAGGACAGGTTTTTAAAATTGGCACTTTTGGTATTGGGGAGACATCTGCATGGATAACCGATTGGGAAGACGACATAGCAACGGTCTCTTTTTTAGAAAACAACTCGGTAACGCACAAAATAATGCTTTTGCCGATAGGCGAGTGCATCACGATAAGGGGACCTTTTGGGAATGGTTTTTCTTTAGGTGAAAAGGGTTACAAAGAGATTCTCTTGGTCAGCAAGGATGATGGAATATTGTCTCAAAAAAAATTAATTAATGATTTGATTCAAGAAGGGTTAAATGTAACGCTTCTTCATTTCACCTCTTCACCCAAAAATTTAATTATGAAAAGCTCTTTAGAAAAAGCATGTAACAAAGAGGCATCGCCAATTAACGGCATTATTGTTGACATGACAAAAAAAGGGCCACAAGATCTAGATTCCTTTATTGCAAAACAATTTAAAAAGCACAATATAGCAAATATTGATGGAGTGGCACTTTCGGGAAACGAGGATTTTCAAAAGGCTGTATGCAAAACCTTAGAGAAAACAAACATTAAAGACAAAAGCATTCAGATACTTTTTAATCGAAACTTCACATCAGGAATGGGATGGTCTAACCAGGATTTATATGGAGCAACAAACATCTGGAAAGATGGCCCTGTTTTTACCCTTTCTGAAGTCAGAAGGTTCCCAGGAATTTTTATTTAATTTTTTATATTTTTTGCTAAAAATAAACCAAAATCAGGATTGAGATCTTCTGCTCTAAAGCCTTCGGGGATTTCCCTAATTGCATTTTCGGAAACAATATTTTTGAGTAACTTTTTTACCTTCTTCCGCCTTTGCCCAAAAATGATTTTATTCATTTTTAAATAATTTTCAGCATGTTTAAAATCACCCTTTCTCCCTCTGTTTTTCAAGGTTAATACAGCGCTCTCGACTTTTGGTTTTGGAAAAAAGCACCCAGGAGACAGTGTTTTTTTTACCCTACAAGAATAAAAATATTGCAAAGGTCCTGAGATTACTCCATAAGCCTTATTGCCAGGCATTGCACAAATTCTTTCAGCAACTTCTTTTTGGACAGTGAAAACAACATTGTTTATTTTTTCAGGCCATCTTGCAACAGTCCACAAAATCCTTCCGGATAGGTAGTAGGGGAGATTCCCAACCAGGGATCCCGAAGAGCAACAAGACTGAGGGTTCCATGATCGAATATCTTCTTTTATCAACTCCGGCCCAAATTTCTCTTTCAAAAACCTGTTTAACCCTTTGTCAATCTCAAATATCGTCAAGTTTTTTTTTCCTATTATCAGTTCAGTTAAAAACCCTAAACCACCACCTATTTCAATTGTCCAAGGGGCGTCTTCTTTTTGGATCAGTTTTTGGATAAAGGACAGTTCGGTTTTTTGAACCATGAAATTTTGTCCACGATGTTTTTTTGGGGGACTTGTTTCAAAATACCTAAAAGCTCGATGCTTTAAAGATTCTGAATTTTGTTTGATCTAGACTTCCTCATAGAAAACCAAAGCGCCCGAAACAAACATTACTGTCTTTATACCATCTTCCTCTTTTGAGGTGTCCACTGTTACGCTTGAGGAATACTTGATATCTGAAATTTTTATCTTGCCTTTATTTTCATCCAACCAGGCATTGATTTCCCTATCTAGGGGTGGGGTTCGGTAACTACCTAGGCTAGATTCCATGAAATGTTTTACCTTCATAGGTAAATCTTAATTCGAAAAATCAAACAAACCTAACCCAATCTTGAGTTAAAACAAAAAACAGTGAGCAATTATTAGATATAAAATTAAAAAACTATGAAAGAAACTTTATATAAATCGCTAACGAGGAAAAAAGTTAAACTTGTTGTTTTCTTTTTATTTTTTGGACTTTTGAACATGTCCAGGCTTTCTGCAGAAGAGCCCTCAAGTGAAGAACTTTTTGTCAAAACCTTTCTTACGGAAGGGGTTATTCTCCCAGAGGGGACCCTCAAGCTTCCTAAAATCAAGGTTGATTATACAGAAACAAAACATGCCGAAATCGCAAAAAATTTACTTGGAAAAAGTATTGAGACGGAAACTCCAACAGGGCTTACGAGGGTTATAGATCAAAATTTCCAGAAATACACAACCTCCCAAGGCAAGGAGCTTTTTATTTTCCAGCATGGTGGTATTCAATTCAGGAATACCTTTCAAAATATTAATCAGATGTATCCCGTAACAAGGCCAGAGGCAGAAAAGATTTTAGAGATATTTATTGATAATTTTGGTTATTTCCCAGTAGATGCAACTTTAATCAGCACTGGGGAACTAAACCATCCAGAATACCAATCCTTCAACAATAGCCGAGGTTTGCCATGGGGTTACAGTTATGAGTATGGCAGGTATTTTAAAAACATACCTATAAAAAATGATTCTGTACAAATTCTCCTTATTGGGGGCAGGGTTTTTCAATTTTCTTTTTCCTGGGGTTTATTACCAGAAGAGATAGAGGATACGGAAAAAGAAATCATTCCAGCATGGCTAGCGGTTAAAGACGCAATAGAGTATGCCTACAAGAATTTTTTTGCAGGGAAGTATTATGCCGATGTTCGAGTTACAAAAGTTCAGCTAATCTACACTTTTAACGGGATGAAAGAAGCTTGGAAAAAAGATGAACCAAAAACACTTGTCCCTGCTTGGACCGTCCAGATCAACAACAAACACGACATCATAATTGAAGCTTTTTCTGGCGAAATAATACCAATCTATTAGTAGAGAAATCAAAAATATAAAAAATTTTCTAATTGCCTTAGACAGCTTTAAAGGAACGATGAGTTCGTTAGAGGCGGGGGAAATTGTAGCAAGTGCTGTAAAAGAGCATTACCCAAAGGCAAAGGTTACAGTAAAGAGTTTTGCTGATGGTGGGGAAGGCACGGTTAGTGCCATCTTGGACAATTATCACCACGTGAAACATACCGTTGAAACGATTGGTGCGGATAGGAAAAAAATATTCGCAAATTGGTATTTTCTCAAAGGGGAGAATACAGCACTCTTTGAAATGTCCTCTGTTGTAGGTCTTGCTTTGTTAAACAAGAAGGATCTAAACCCAGAGAAAACAACTACTTTCGGAATCGCTTCAGTGATTCTTGACATGCTAGACAAGGGGGTTAAAAGGGTTTGGTTTGCAGCTGGGGGAACCTCAACACTTGACGGGGGTTTGGGATTTTTGGAAGGGATGGGTGTTGCAATTGAAAAATCACATTTTCCAAAAAATCTACTCGAGGTTCAAGGTGATGAAAAGTTTGATTTTTTTGAGACTGGACGTAAAAACGAAAACCTAGAAACGCATCCTGAAAAAGGCAAATGTTTGTTTCCAGGTGTAATTTTTGATATAATCGCTGATGTTCATGCTCCTTTGCTTGGCAAGAAAGGAGCTGTCTTTGCCTTTGGAAAGCAAAAAGGAGCCACCCCAAAAAATACTGCTCTTCTTGAGGAAGGGATGGCAAATTTTTCTCATGCCATTAAGGCAAAAACACAGAACCCTTCTTTTTTGAAGTCAAGGGGGTTGGGTGCTGCCGGCGGGATTGCCCTAGGGCTATCCTTGCTGTTTGAGGTGAATATTAAAAATGGAGCTGATTTTGTTATGGCAAGAACGGGTATTAAAGAAAAAATGAGTAATTTTGACATGTTGATAACGGGAGAAGGACAATTCAATTCCCAAACCAAACAGGGTAAAGGGCCTTGGGCATTAGCATCACTTGCAAAGCAGAGAGATGTCCCAACCCTTATTATTAGTGGGTTGGAGGTTCAGGAAAAAGACAAAGTGAAAGATTTTTATTTCCTGAATACTTCAAAAATCCTCCCAAAAAACAAAGACGAAGCTCAGAAAAATCTTTTGAGAGCTACGAAAAGATGGCTTAAAAATAACGAGGTGTATAAATAATGAAACAAAACAAAGTAATTGATATGGGCTTGGTAATCACAGAAGCCCTTGCAGGTGTTGCTGAAAAATTTCCATCAAAAAGCGCAAGTCTAAAGGATCTTGAAAAAAGTTTTCAAGATTATGTAGATGTTTTGCCGGACGTCAAAAGAGAAGATGAAAAAGAAACAAAAACCGAAGCTTTTGTCAGGACGTATGCGAAAAAGTTTTTAGACAACTGTCCTTTTGTACAAGCGACTGAAGAAAATACGTGGGTGTTGGTCCCAGCAAACCTAAAAGCACACAAGCTTGCAAAAGAGACGCTAGAGGAAGGAGGGAATTTTGTTGTAGAGCAAAAATTAAGAAGCATGGTTGCAAAAAAAATGAACCAGAAGGTTAGCGAAACAAGGCTTTACCTAGAGATTGACGATGATTTTAAAAACCTGGAGATGCTTAAAAATGACCCAGATAGCTTAACTGCAAAACGCCAAGTTGGAAGGGGTAAAATTTGGGGCCTTTCAAACTGGTGGTTAATCAATGACGAGGCAATCAAGATTATTGAAAAAGAGGGTCCTGCAAAAGAAAAAAAGTTACTTTCAAGGGTAGAAGAAAAGAAGATTGTCCCAAGACATCTTGTGCCAATATTCTCTCCAATGATAGACAAAAGATTTTTGTCAGAATCAGGTAATTCATGGGACGTGGTTAAGCCAAAAAAGAAGAGTTTGGATTCACCAAAAACAGGGCGTTTGGAAATCAAAATTAGAGAAGAGATAACAAAAAAAATAGAGCGACTTTTAGAAAACCAAGAATTGAAAAAAAGCTTCTCAAGGGAAGAGATAACTACCAGTTTAATCGGAACAACAAAAAGTTCACGCAGTTCACACTATGGGGAGATGCTCGACGAGATATTGTCGGATTTTGAAAAAATGAAAGTCATTACCAAGGTGCGATTTGAACCAAAAAATCCATCTTGGATAAAGTCAGAAAGTTTGCCAAAAATCAATACAAAAAACCTTTCATTAATTTTTCCATTGCCATATCCCGAAACAAGCCTGATTGGCGATGACATCTTTGAGGAATCTCTTTATGGGAATCTTTCAAACCCAGCACTCTACTGGCTAGACGGAGATTTTTCTGAAAAGGGCTTCCCTGAAGTTGAACCACTTTTGATTTTAACTTTTAATGATTTTGTTAACGATGAGGTTAATTATGTGTCACAACCCTTAACCAACGCCATACAGGCTTCATTACTCGCCTCACAAGAGTGGGGAGAATTTACTCTGGAAACACCAAATGATCAATCGTTATCAATTTTAATTAACTTCAAGAACCAGACCCTTTCGGGGATGGGAGACTGGATTAACGGCAATGCACAACCAGGTGACGTTTATGGCTTTGAGTATTTAGGTTCTTCAAAATTTAGGCTTGTTAAGAACAAAGAAATCAAAAATCCAGTTCTTGAAGACGACGAGCTGGAACAGCTCCTTAAGTTGCAAGAGAAAAAAGGGCTAACGGTGAAAGACTTAATTATAGAAGTGCTGACAAATAACCCTGGAGGATTGACATTTGGTGGAATATTTGGTCGAATAATGTTTGCTCAAAGAGTTTCAAGAAGGGCTTTGATGAGCGAATTGACAAGGTTTTATTGTTTTGATTCAAAAGACGAAAAATGGAAATATTATCCGAAACGAGAAGAGTTTGGAGAGAAGTTCTCTGCAAGCTCTTTCCCAATATTGGGAGTAGAGACACAGTGTTGGGTTGTCAGGGAGGCAATTCATCCAAAAGAAGGAGATTCTTTAAATCTCAACAACCCTTCAATTAAAAGCAATGATTTATTTGCTGTTGTTAACGAGAAGTCTGAGTTGACAAATGCTTTCCGGGTCAACAAAAAGAAAGGAAAGTTCATTGTTGAAGGTTCAACAGATTTCGAACCCATCTCAGTGAAAGATTTTTCTTTCCCGCAAGGGAAGTTGAAGGTTATTGAAAATTCTTTGTTTTGTGACATAAACGAGCTTGCAGAAAAGAAACTATTGGACTCCGAGGTTTACGCTGGTATAAAGAAAGCATTTGCAGAATTTGAAGCAGAGGTTAGCATAAACCAAGAGATAACAAAAAGTTTAGAAGACCTAGAGGGACTTCTTGAGGATTCGGGGTCAGTAAGCCCCTTTGGCGGACTGGCATGGCAATTACAACAGAATTTCAATTGGAAAGAATTTCAAAAAGTTTTAGATGCAAAAATTTACTCCCAAGAACATGAAAGCAGACTTGACGCAGAGAAATTTTCACAATGGCTCACAAAAAGGCCTATTGCCTGGGATGCAAATTCAATTGTTTATCCTTCAGGTCATGGAGAGATAACAACGGCTATACTTGAGGCAATCATTTTAATCATGAAAAATGCTGATTATGTCATTACAGACCAGTCTTTAAATATAAGGACCTCTTCTGGGGAGGGTTTTGTTTTTGAGTGGGATAAATTAATTTCAGACAAAAAAAGGATTGAAAATATAGTCAATTCTGAAGAGAGTTTTCAATTGGTTGAATTTCTCACGGGTTGGTTTAGGCGTATCGTTGATGTTGTTGAACCAAGGAAGTTGGAGAACATCATTACAAAGCTTTCCTTCAGCCTGAAGGGGGTTGGCTCTGTTGATGTCGACAACAGAGATCTTCCTGAATTCATCAAAGAGCAAAAAGCTTCACTCCAAACTTCCCCGCTTGGTGCAGAGAAACATGTGAAATATTCAAGCCTATTTGCTGATTTCAGAGGTTTTTCAAAGGCAAAAATCAAAAAAACACTAAGCCTTATATCTTCCAATATTTCTGAAGGGGGGCTTGTTGTGATTGTGGCTTCGGAAGATCAAAAAATACAACTAAAAGATGGGGTTCTTGAAGAACAGATATCCATGGGTTCTGTTATTGCGAAATCATATGTTTTCTAACTTTTCCCCAAGGGAAAGTTGGCCCAGGATCGATTTTTCTCCCAGGAGAAACATCCGAATGTCCCACAACATCAGCACATGCTGAATGATTTTTTTTTATCCAAGTTAAAAGAGTACAAAGAGATTTAATTTGAGAATCAGGCCAGTTAGCCCAATTTTTACCGAGGTGATTCCTGTGTCCAAAACTCCACTGCGTTTCATCTTTTAAAAACCCAGGGTTCACTAGTTCAATTCCAATTGAAAAATCATTTAAATTTTTTCTACCTCGGAAACTGGATTCACCAGCATGCCATGCTTTTTCTTCTGTATCAACTAGTTGCATTATCCCCCCTTTCTCATCAAGGATGAAATGTGCTGACAATTTTCTTGTATCCAGGATAGACAATGCATCTTGAAGCGAAAACGTCTGTGTGTAATGAATAACAACAACACTGGCGAGTATTTTGGTTTTTTCGAAATGGGGTGTTTTTTGATATTTTGAAAAAGGACAAATCATTCTTATTTGTTAATTTTATCTATTTCATCTGAATAAAAAATAGAATATCACGTGTGAACAAGACCAAAAAAGGAAACCACGAAGAACTAGCAAGAACTTTAGGGCTTTATGACGTAACAATGATAGGGGTTGCAGCCATGATAGGAGCTGGTATTTTTGTTCTTACTGGGCGAGCTGCGGGCATTGCTGGACCAGCTTTCTTGTTGGCATTTTTTTTAAATGGGGTTGTTGCAATGTTAACTGCAGGAGCGTATGCAGAACTTGGCTCTTCTTTCCCTGAAGCCGGAGGAGCCTTTATGTGGGTTGCACAGGGTTACCGCAAGATAGTTTCATTTATAGCTGGGTGGATGGGTTGGTTCAGCCATGTTGTCGCTGTTGCTGTTTATTCTTTGGGTTTTGGCGTTTATTTTATTGAGCTTTTGAACTTTTTTGGACTTATGCAACATCCAGAAGACCTTGGAAATGAGTATCAGCAGTATGTTAAGCTGGGTGCCGTATTAATTTGTTCTGTTTTAGCGTGGGTTAATTTTGTTGGGGTTTCTGAGACAGGAAAATTTGGATCAATCATGAGCACTGTTAAGGTGGTGATATTGTTGCTCTTTGCTGTTTTCGGGTTTATTAGGATATTTCAAACAGATGGTTTTACGCACTACGAACCGTTTTTCATATCATCAGGCGAACATGGAAGCGCAATACTGGTTCTTTTGGCAATGGGGGTAACTTATATGGCCTTTGAGGGCTATGAGGTTATAGTTCAAGCAAGCGAAGAGGTTAAAAATCCAGAAAAAAACATCCCAAAAGCCATATTTTTATCAATCTTGGTAGTTCTTCCAATCTATCTTCTTGTCGGAGGGGCTTCGCTCGGAGCTCTTAGCATTAGTGCAATACCAGCGTCACTAGGAGAAAGGTTTTCTGAAATACTGACCTCTTCAGGGCAGCCTTCATCAAACTACAACCTAATGGCTTTTCTTGGTGAAAGAGCGGTTGTGGAGTCAGCAAACCAATTTGTTTTGCCTTTTAAATTTCCCGGTTCCACATACACAACAGGCATGTTCTTGGTGATATTGGCTGGCATTGCATCAACAACATCAGCCTTAAATGGGACACTTTTTTCATCTAGCAGAGTTGCTTTTGCAATGGGGAGAGAGGGTTTGCTGCCTTCGATATTGGGGAGAATACACAAAATAAAAAGAACTCCTTACATGGGGCTCTTTGTTACAGCAATTATCGTAATCGTAATCATCGTTACACTCCCAATGGCTGCTGTTTCAGCTGCAGCTAACGTGATGTTTTTATTATTGTTCACACTTGTTAATATGACTTTAATCAAGTTAAGAAAAACCAAGCCTGACGTAAAAAGGCCTTTTAAAATGCCACTGGTGCCACTCCTGCCAACCATTGCAATAGTTATGCAAATTGTGATTGCAATAGGTGTTTTTTTTATTCCCGTATCTCCATTTGAACAACATACGGGAGAATCTCCAGGAGCGATTGCCTGGGGGGTTACGCTGATCTGGATTTTTTCTGGCCTATTGCTTTATGCTGGGCCTTTCAGGAAGCTTAAGCCGATGTCGAGGTCAAGGGTGGCTACGCAGGACACAATGT
Source organism: uncultured bacterium (assembly GCA_964517115.1). Taxonomy (GTDB): domain Bacteria; phylum UBP7; class UBA6624; order UBA6624; family UBA6624; genus UBA6624. The sequence continues at coordinate 4,960 of CAZFBE010000008.1, read as the reverse complement.
ATTCCCCACAAGAAAACAGCATACTCCTAGCTGTTGCCCATCCAAGTAACCAGGACTCCCTTTCACATTTGGCAGAAAGTGTAGCAAAGGTGAAAGACAGTCTTGTCCACATCGTTTCTATTGCAACCATTCCTGAAACAACCCCCCTGACTTTTGCGCCTGAGAAAGATGTGAAAAAGAAACACGATTTGATCGAAAGAATAAAAGATTATCTTGAAGGCAAGAAAATCAAAATAAACTCAAGTGTTGTTGTTGGGAGACATCCTGCTTCCGTGATATGTTCAGTTTCGGAATCCAGAGGGACAGACTTGATATTGATGGGCTGGAGGGGCGGGAAAAAAAAGAAAGGCTTGTTTTTAGGGGATACTTTAGACAGGGTTTTAGCGGATTCTTCAAAAACGGTTGCAGTTTTAAAGCATGGCAAGAAAACCCCTTATAAAAATGTTACTGTTGCTATTGGGGCAGGGCCAAACACAAAGAAAGCAATCAATATTGGTGCCCGCATAGCATCATCAAACAAAGGAGAGTTTTCAATGTTGGCCATTGTGAAAAACAGAGAAGGTGAAAAAGAGGCAAAGGAAAGATTGACATCCCTCCAAGAAGAGGTTAAAAAAATCGATTCAAAACTAAAAGTTAATTTAAAAATTGTAAAATCGAGGTCTATTAAAAAAGCAATTTTGGATTCTTCAGAAGAAAGTGATCTTTTGGTTCTTGGGGCAAGCGTTAATGGGATTTTAGACAAGGCACGACTGGGGAACATTCAAGAGAGCATTGCGAGGGAGTTTAGCGGCAGCGTGCTTACCGTCAGGGTCCCAGAGGCTAGAGTTAAGAGATGGATACATAGGTTGCTGGATGATGAATAAGAAATTAATATTTTTGATTTTTGTTTTTACAGGGTTTTTTGGCTGTTATAGACCTGCAATTCCGTGGAAAATAACAGCGTCCTCAATTGTTGACAACGGGGATGGTATCAAAGTGGCATTAAATTGGAAGGGTGGGCCCAACGGCACGCCGGTAAATACAACAGTTGTTTATGAGCTTTCACAGGTTGGAGGCGATATGGAATGGAACCCTGTTGCAAAAACAGAAAAATGGAAAAATGTACAAAGTTTAGATTTTTCAAAAGATGGAGCATCTCTAATACTTGCTGCAGACGTTAGAGCAAGAGATATTTGGCTTTGGGAAATAGACAAGCTCCCAGTCGAATTTACATCAAACAAGGAAATAGAAGGGGACGTGATTTTTGTTGGGGACTTGATTGTTTTTAGAAAAAAAGAGGGTAAGGCGCATAATATTTTTTCAAAATCGATTAATGGAATCCAGGGGAAAAGACTAACAAACGACACTTCTGTAAGGTGGAATCTAAAAGTTTTCCAAAGTGGCGAAGAGGTAATTCTGATTCACAATGTTTTAAACGGGATGAACTTGGGAATTTCAAGCGTTTCTTTGAAGGGAACGAATTCAGAAAGGATCCTAGACAACCCGGGGCCAGAAGTTTCTTTCGATATTGCGCAAGGGAAGGTGTTTTTTTCGAATGAAAACAAATGGTTTTTATGCGAAACAGGATTAAAGCCTTGGAAAGAAGGGTGTCGGGAAAAAGACATTTCAAGTGAGTTCAGTTGGACAGGAGATGTTTTTGTCTTAAACCAAGATGTTTATGGGGGGGTGGTTTCGGAAAGCTCTTCTCCAAACCAAAGCAGCTTGCTATACAGTTCCTTGGGGAGAATGCTCTCCATCTCTTATGAAAATGGAGACATTAAAAGTCTAAATTCAGAAGGGGATGTTCTTGGTCTAGTTGTTAATAATCCTGCAACAGGTGATTTCTTCAGAATTGAAAAGTTTAGTGATTCTTCCTTTGAATCACTCCCGCCTATCTATCCTCCTGAATTGGAGGATTAACCCCACCCCAAAGCATCCTCAAATGCTTTAAAAGTGTAGGTTTGGGGTAGTTTGATAAAATCCTTACGTTCCATTCTTCTTTTGTTTGGGGCAAAACAGCTGACCAGCCTTCTAGATCCAAATCCAAGGCTCTTTTAAAGATCTTGAAATTTTTATTTTCAATCTCTTCTTTAAAGTAAATCAGATAGACATAGCTGTCTTTTTCTTCCGATAGGTATCTTGAGAAAACCCCTTTTAACTTCGAGCTTTCCTCCATCTCCTCAAAAAGGAAAAGAACTTTTTTCTTTTCTGCTCCCAAGATTTTTTGAGGGATAAAGAAAGGGTCAGTTTCGGATTTTGGCGATTGTGAGATGCTGTAGTCAGTATTTTTTATCGGCGGTTCAAAAAGGCCATCATCTAAATCCTCTTTTTGGATATTAATTTCAATCACATCTGTCAATTCAGCTTTTTTATTTTTCCTAACCCTCTCCCTTCTGAGTGGAAGTCGGTACTCTTTGTGAAGCCAGTAGGTTGTTTTTACTCCTTTTTCTTCCCAGGATTCTTGTGAGGTTGAAACAGAAAGTATATCCAATCCATCAACGACAACTTCTTCTTTATCCCAGTCAGGATTTCCTTCGTCGATTTCTGCTACCTGCTTCCAAATGTAATCAGGCATTAAAAGCCGGGATATTTCTTTGTTTTTTGGAAAAAAATCTCTATCAAAAAAAAGATTTACGTTTATGTCATTCATGACGTAAATGTTGTCAATAGGGCTCAATATAAAAAACTGATTTTCAAGTTCCTCAAGGTGGAGTTTGCCATTTTTTGAGAAATATCGAACGCTTTTTTCATTCTCTATTCCGTTTTCTATGTTTTGGTAGAATTTAATTTCTCCTTTATAGGAGTATTCAAGGGTTTCTTGAATAAATAGCAGGATTAGGGATACGAGCATTTAAGTCAAAAAAGGATCTTCTAAAAGCAAAGAATTCAAATCTGAAACATCACCACTTAACCCTGTTTGAGAAGCTCTTTCAACACGGTCAAGGCTTATTTCTATTTGATCGCCATCTCTAAAAGTGTCCCTTACATAGCCCCATCCAAAATACGAAATACAAATCGAAAACATTGCAACTGTTGAGAAGGAGTATCCCGCTATTGAGGTGACTGCCCATTTCCTTTTTTGGGTTTTTATTTTCTTCTCAATGAGTTCAGATAGACCCTTTTCAAGGGTTATTGTTTTTACAGTTTTTAATTCTGGGATTACGGCCCTTTCTTCCTTCATCAGGTCATGCAAAATTATTTTTACATTTTCTGAAGGGGTTTTTACAGGAAGCTCTTTTTTGAGCGATTCTATAAATTTTCGATTTTCTTTTTCTGAAAAAAACATAATTACTTATTATCCATATATTTTTTAAATTTGATACGAGCTTTGTGAATTCGCATTTTTACAGCAGTGACTGAACAGCCAAGTATTTCTGAAATGTCCAAGTATGTTAATTCTGGTTGTATCGCCAACAACAGCGCTTCTCTCAGGTTTGTTGGAAGCATCATTAGTATTTCACCAATTTTTTCTGCACGTGTTTCTTGTTTGAGGATGTCTTCTGCATTTGGATCCTTCAGATCTCCCGGGTCAAATGCATTGCTATCCTTTGAGGCGAATATGCCTTCAATCGACGTCGGCCTTCTTCCTTGTGAGGAGAGGAGCGTATTCCCTTGGTTTCTTGCAATTGTGAAGAGCCAGGTTTTAAACTTCTGTTTTGGGTTGAACTTCTTAGCATATTTCCAAACCCTGAAAAAAGATTCAGCAGCAGCGCTTTCTGCCGTTGCAGGGTCTCTTATGTAAAGGCTCAGGAAATTAAACAAAGGAGACTGGTAACGCTCTACCAGCACATTCAATGCCTGGTTGTCATTTCTGGCTACAAGTTCCATTAATTCCTCGTCAGTTTTCTTCCCAAGGGTCATACCTGACTCCATCCTATACCTCTCAGCCAGGGGTTTTGTTTCTGAAAAAGTGAGGTTTGGGTATAGACCGCTTGCCACCATTACGCAGTCCAACTTATTAATAAGTTGGATATCTTGTTGAAACTACAAACTCCTGTACTGTTGGATTCACTCCATTATCCAGTTTTGAATAACCAACAAAGAATCCGAGATCTCCATGTGTTGAAGGATTGTTGTTGTCAAAAACAGGGTTCATCCTGGTAGGAATGTCAGTTATGCTGGAACCGTCCCAAGCCGTGACAATATCACCATCCCAGAGATTCCCTTTTGCGAACCTGTGATTCAAAACAAATTTAAAAGGAGCTTGATGCTCCCACCAGAAAACATGTTTTTTGCCATTTGGCTCTATCCCTAGAGATATTTCTGCAGCAGCGAGATTGACAGGGTCATAAGCCATTGCGATCAGCTTTTCTGGCCCGGCTGTCAATGGTGTTGAAATTGACCACTCCCTGGAAACAATTCCATTTGGATGGAGAGAACCACCTGAATCACTCTGGTACACCAATGTTAGGTATCCATCAGAGGGGTTGATCTCAAAATCAAATGAATCAGTAACATTTGTTGCTATAAACTGAGTACTTCCACCCCAATTATTGGCATCACTGCAGTCGCTTGTGAGTAGGCAATGGTAAAGCTTCAAACCCAAGCCTGCATTATCTGCTCGAGCAATTATCACAATGCTTCCTCCCGTGATCTTCATGACAGGGTATGTCCCTACTGCAGAAAAACCCCCATTTGCTCCATCGATAGACACGTGATTAGTCCAATCTGCAAAGTTATAGAGTCCTGCTTGCAGGTTTGCTAATGGATAATCCATCAAGAGTAATTCCATACTGGCTGGATTGGCTAAATCATCAAAATTTTCTTGCCAGGCCATGAGAAGAGTGTTGTTTGTTGTGTCAATTGCAGCAGTTGGGGCCCCGCCACCTATCGTGTTTGGCAAGCTCGACCCACACCCTTGTAGGCTGCCTCCCGCTGACCATGTTCCATCCCAGCACCAATAGGTTACAAATGTGTCAGCATTTTGGATATCCTCAGTTGCAAAAATATGCAATACTCCAATGTTTGTTGAGTTAAAAAC
>CAZFBE010000007.1:20580-43134 GCA_964517115.1 uncultured bacterium | reverse complement strand
GGGGGTCTTCCAAGACAAAACTTCAAGTATTTCTTTTTATTGGTATTTTTTTATGATCTTATTGTCAAAGAATGCTCGAGCTTATGACATGGATATTACAGAATTGAAAAGCAAGTTTAAGAATTTACTCCTTTTGTTTTTGGTTAAGTTTAAATTTGAGACATTTGAATTGAGGCCAGGCACAAGTTATTCAGATTTGAAAAATGGCCAGGATTCAGTTTCTACTTTTATTGAAGATGCTAAAAAGAAAGAAGGCTCTGTATGGTGCCCTTTTCCAACAGATGACTTTGTTCCAAAAGGTATTGATTCTGTTTTTATATCAGACAGGAGAAGGCATGTTTCAAAAGTTAGGGGTTTTTATTCCTTCTACCACGATTCAAAAGACATTGAAAAAAGTTTTCTTTTTTTATCCCAAAAAGAGTCCATCATTAGTTCAAGATATCATCCCTTGATTTTTGCCTGGATGAATGAAAAAAAGGGCTTGGGGATAGGCCCTCCTGGAGGAAAGATTCATTGTTTATGCAAAAGAGCAGGTTTTCCTTGGTGTGAGAGTCCTGAAGACAACAAACTTCCCAAAAAGGCAAAAAATTCATGGATTTAAAAAAGGTTCAATTTTTGGATAGGGAAGTTGTTGTTTCCAAAGAAGAAGAGATAATCAAGAAGATAATACATTCTTTAAAAAATAAAAAAACAATGAATATATTTACTTTGAATCCTGAGACCTGGAGTAAAACCAGAAATATGAAATTTGATAAAAATGTTTTTTGGATCCCGGAAAGCGTAAGCGTTTATTATGCAATGGCTTTTCTTGGATTTAAGCCTTTAAGAATCCCAGGAATAGATTTGGTAGAAAGGTTGCTAAAAGATAATAATTTAAATATTGTGTGCTGGGGTGGGAAAGATGATGATTCTAAAAAGTTAATAGAAAATTGGAAGAACCTGGGGTTTTCTTCGATGGTGATAGGTGCTTTTAATGGTTTTTCAGAAAATTCTAAGGATGTTGAGGTTTTGATTAAGAAAAATAACAATGTTGTTCTTTTGGTTGGTAAAGGTGCCGGACTTCAAGAAAAAGAAATATTGCATATTTCTAAAAATTTAAATTCTTGCATTTCTTTCGGTGTTGGGGGCTCTTTAGATGTTTTTTTAGGCAAAAAAAAGAGAGCTCCAAGGATCATGAGCCGATTTGGGTTTGAATACCTATGGAGGATATTTTTTGAACCGAGAAGGTTAATTAGAATAATGAATTCATATCCTAGATTTTTTATTGAGGTTTTAAAGAGTAAGTTTTGCATAAAAAAATAAACAAGCCTTTGCAGCTTTTTGTCTGTAACTTTTTTTTCTTATTTTTCATTTCTCTTTTTTCATTTTCAAATTATTTTCAAAAAAATGTTTTTTTAAGTGTTTATTTTGAAACAGAGGAAGAGGTCAATGATGCAGTTTCTTATATCGAGAATTCAAAAGACCTTTCTCTAAACTTTAAAGTTTTCGACCCTGAGGAGAATTTGTCTTTTTTGTCTGAAAGATTTAATACAGAGTTTAGTGAAAAGCTAGTTGATGATATTTCTTGGTCTGTTAATCTTTATCCTGGGAAAGGTGAAGATTTGAGCAGGTTCAAGGAAAGAATGAGGCTATTGATGCCTCCAGACAATCTTGTAGGTTTGGAAAATATTGATTTTTACAATCAGATAAGTAAAAATTTTAAAAATTTATCTTTTTTATTCCTTGGATTCTTTTTCCTTTTTGTAGTTGTCTTTTTGTCTGAAAGAGTTGAAAATTTAGTTTTTGTATTCGTTATGGGGTCTTTTTTGGTTTTTTTATTCAGTGCATTATCCCTGAGATCTCTTAATTTTATTTTTTCAAATGATATTCGGTCTATTTTGCAAGAATTGTGGATTTATGCTTTTGTTCTAAATATTTTTTTGTTTATTATTAGCAAGAGGAAGTTTTTAAAAGTTTCGTGAATTTTTTTGTAGTTTTTCTTATTTTTTTCCTTGCAGAGATTCCAAAGGGTTTGCAGGAGGTTTGGTCTGAGATTGACTCTATTTATATTGAGTTAGACCTTCTCAAAGACGATATAAAAGATCAAGAAGGTTTAATTCAGTCTGAATTCAAGAAAATTCAAGATTTGAAAAATGATATTAATTTGCTCAATAATAAAAAAAATCAATTATCAACCACTTCAGAAAGCCTTCAAGCAAGCTTGGGAGGCGAGTATTCAAAACTTTCTTCAATTCTTAACTCCTCTCTAAAAGACAAGAGGATTATCCCTTCTTGGTTTTTGGTTTTTGGCTATGAGGAGAATTTGGATTCTTATCAGGAAAGAGTTTTAAGTCTTTCCAAATCCATTTCAGCATTTGAAGATTCCTTGAAAGGTGTTGAAGACGAAATTGTTTTAGTGAATTCCTCTCTTGACAGTAGCAGGAACAAGAAAAATGAATTGGATGAATCTCTAATAAAGAATGAAAAAATATTGCTAAGTTACAAAACTGAATTTATTTCATTTGAAAAAAAATATGAAAAGGATATTGTTGACTTGCGCAATAAAAGAGATGTTCTTGAAGAAGATATAGAGCCCGAGACGATTTTGACTTATAGGGGGGCAAGGTGGGAGATCCCATTGTATAAACCTGCTGAGGGGAGACTCTCGAGCCATTTTAATCCAAATAGGTTACACCCGGTTCTTGGCTATGTTAGGCCTCATAACGGTCAGGATATTGCGGCTCCAAAGGGGACTCCGGTTTATGCAGCTGAAACTGGAAGGGTTATTTTTGTTGGAGAGAAGGGTGGGAGTTGGGCTGGTTTGGGTAAATTTATAATCATCCAGCATGATGATGGATGGGAGACCAGGTACGCTCATTTAAGTAAGATATTGATTGACAATGAAAAAGCTGTTAAGAGAGGAGACAGGATAGGCTTGGTTGGAAGTACAGGATTGTCTACTGGTCCACATTTGCATTTTGAAACAAGAAAAAACAATATTCCTTACGACCCGATGCCTTTTTTAGATATTCATGAAAAGTAATTTTAAAAAAATTCCAAAAAGTTTTCATTGGGCTCTTGTGGCTTTTTTTTCCTTTATTTTTATACAGTCATATATCAACAATGGCTTAGATGGGTTGGAGGATGGAGTTGTTCCAGAAGTTTCTTTTGAAGGCGTTCCATATGTAAAAGAAGCTTGGGAGGTTATTGAAAAAAGGTATTTTGAAGATATAACTTTTGAAAAAAGTCAAGAAATTTCAGAAGGTGCGATTGCGGGAATGATGTCATCTTTTGATAGGTATAGTCGATTTGTTCCTCCAACTAAATCACAGATAGAGTGGGAAAACACTGAAGGTAGCTTTGGGGGCATTGGCGTCACAATCGCTCCTTATGGAAAATTTTTACAAGTTGTTTCCGTAGTTAAAGATGGGCCTGCCTACAAGTCAAAAATTAAAAATGGCGATATTATTATTTCTGCAGATGGAGTGTCTTTTGATTCTTTGAGTTATGAAGAGTCAGTTTCTTTTGTTAGAGGGCCAATTGGCAAATCGGTTAGGCTGGAGGTTATAGATTCAACAACAGCAGAGACTGTGGAAATCTCTGTTACAAGAGAAGTTGTTGTGATTCCCTCGATAGGAAATGTTGAAAAGATCAGTGAAGAAACATACTTGATACAACTTCTTCAATTCAACAAGAATACCCCTTCTTTAATGAGGCAAGAAATTCAAAAATTAGTTAATGAAGATATTGAAAATCTAATATTAGACCTTAGAGGAAACCCTGGAGGGGAACTTTATTCCTGCTTGGAGATAGTGGATATGTTCTTGAAAGAGGGTGTTATAGTCAAGATTAAATTCAGAGATGAAGAGAAGGTCTTTTCTGCTAAAGCTGGGGATATTGCTGAAGATTTAAATCTTGTTGTTATTGTTGATGAATACAGTGCTTCTGCTAGTGAAATATTTGCAGGAGCAATTCAAGATCATGAGAGAGGCTTGATTGTCGGGAATACAACATTTGGAAAAGGCTTGGTTCAGCATGGGGAAACCCTTGAGGGTGGAGGATCCATAATAATCACTACAGCTGTTTACCTGACCCCAAATGGGCACCAGGTCAATGGAAATGGAATTATTCCGGATTTAAAAATTGAAACCTCTGGTGACGAAAGTGTTGTAACTCTTTTGAATCAGATAGAAGAACTTCAAAATGAAATATCTATCTTAAGGTCTAATATTAGGGATAGGATAGGTGATTTAATGCTTGAAAAAGCCATTGGAGAAATTGAAAAATGAAATATTCAATAAAAGAAGGAATGCTTTCTTGGTTGCTTCACAGGTTGACTGGTATTGGAATTTTTGTCTTCTTGATTATTCATGTCATGGGTGCAATCTATTTGAAAATTGGTCCCGAAGAGTGGAATCATCATGTTGCTTTGTTCAACACTCCCTTTTTCAGGGTTGCTGAAGTTGGTTTAATGGGTGCCTTGTTGTGGCATGGCTTAAATGGATTAAGGATAATAATCATTGATTTTTCAGGAATAAGAACAAATCATTTTGCTAAATTTTTATTTTGGATTATTGTTTTTCTTACGATAATACTTTTAATCCCCGGAGCTTATTTATTGCTTAAACCTTTGTTTGAGGGTGTAGCTTAATGAGTTACAAGAAGGTACCGGGAACTTTTGCATGGTGGTTCCAGAGGATTTCTGGGTCTTTTTTGATAATCCTTATTTTTATACACTTTATTGATGTTCATTTTATTCTCGGTGTTGAGAATTTAGATTTTGACTCTGTTGCGGAGAAATGGAACAAGCCAATATGGAGAATTATGGATGCATTGATGCTTATTCTCGGAATGATTCATGGAACTAATGGAATTGAATCTATTTTGTATGATTTTAAAAAAATTAGAAAATATGAAAAATACTGGATTTTTTCTATCAGATCCATAGCCCTTGTTACTATTGTTTTAGGTTCATGGGTTATCTTGACATTTTCACCTTCAGCATCTCAAACAAATGAATCTTTGACTCCTGTTGTTGAGGTTGAAAATGAATAAACATCAGTATGACGTTATTGTTATTGGTGCAGGGGGGGCTGGCCTTTCTGCAGTTGCAGCGATTCCAAAGGGTTTAAAAGTGGCTGTTTTGTCAAAATTATTTCCATTTAGAAGTCACACAGGTGCAGCTCAGGGTGGAATTTCTGCTGCTCTTGGAAATATTGAAGAAGACAATCCTCTTTGGCATGCTTATGACACTGTAAAAGGAAGTGATTATCTTGGAGATCAAGATGCAATTGTTCAGATGTGCAATGATGCACCTGATGCTATTTTTGATTTAGAAAGAAAGGGTTTACCTTTTTCAAGATTGGAAAATGGGAAAATTTCTCAAAGGCCTTTCGGAGGGCACACAAAGCATTGGGGAGAATCTCCAGTCAGAAGAGCTTGTCATTCTGCAGATAGGACTGGGCATATGATCCTTCACACACTCTATCAACAGGCATTGAGAAGAGATACTAATTTTTTTGATGAGTTTCAGGTAGTAGAAATAATTACAAAAGAAAATTCTTGTTATGGGGTTGTTGCTGTTAAGCTTTCAACTGGTGAAAGGCATATCTTTCATAGCAAATCTGTGATTCTGGCAACAGGAGGATACGGTAGATGTTTTAAAGTAACAAGCAATGCACTTTCATTAACTGGGGACGGAATGGCAATATGTTATCAGAAAGGTATTCCTCTCCAAGACATGGAGTTTGTTCAATTTCATCCTACCGGATTACATCCTTTGGGAATATTGATAACTGAAGGTGCTAGAGGAGAAGGTGGAATATTGATAAATTCAGACGGCGAAAGGTTTATGGAGAGATATGCCCCCTCAATAAAAGATTTAGCGCCTAGAGATATAGTTAGTAGATCAATTTATGAAGAAATTAAAGCGGGAAGAGGGATAGGTGGAAAAGATTTTGTTTATTTGGACTTGACTCATCTTGGAAGAAAGTTGCTAGATAAAAAATTACCAGATGTAACGGGTTTTGCTAGAACATATTTAAATATTGAACCATCTAGCGAGCCTATTCCCGTTAAACCAACAACTCATTATGCAATGGGGGGAATTCCAACTGATATTGATGGAAGGGTTGTTGCTGATTCTGAAGGAAATGTTATGAGTGGTCTTTTTGCATGTGGAGAGTGTGCATGTGTTTCTGTCCATGGTGCTAACAGGCTTGGAACAAATTCCCTTTTAGATTTGGTAGTTTTTGGAAAAAGGGCTGGCCAAAGTGCATCCTTGCATGCTGACTCTATGAAGATGACTGAGTTGCCAAGTGACTCTGGAGACGAGTCAGAGTCTTTGCTTCAAAACATAAGATCAAATACAAGAGGGCCAAAAGTTTACGAGATAAGAAACAAAATGCAGGAAATAATGATGGACTATTGTTCTGTTTTTAGAAATAAAAAAGGAATGGAAAAATGTGTTTCTTTGCTTGCTGAACTCAAGGATGATTTTAAGAAGATTACAATTTCGGATAAATCTAATTTTTACAATTATGAAATGATGGCCGCTTTTGAATTATCTTGCATGCTTGATGTTAGTGAAGCAACATTGCATGGAGCGATGTTGAGAGAAGAGAGTAGAGGGGCCCACAGTCGAGAGGATTACCCTGATAGAGATGATAGTAATTGGCTTAAGCACACACTGTGTTACAAAAAAGAAAATGGTAATCCAAAATTTGATTTCAAATCCGTTAATCTTGGAAAATTTGAGGTAAAGGAAAGGGTTTATTGAATGTTAAGAATTTTTAGAATACAGAGATTCCATCCGGAAAAGAATCCAAAGTCCTGGATTGACGAATACACGCTTGATGTTGATGAAAACGACAAAATTCTTGATGTTTTGTTGAAGATAAGAGATGAGATTGATACAACTCTTGGTTTTCGGTCATCTTGCGCTCATGGTGTATGTGGTAGCGATGGGATGATGATTGATGGCATCAATAAGCTTGCTTGTCAAACTTTCGTTGGTGATATACCAGGAAAAAAACCAATCAATATAGCTCCTTTGAAAGGGGTTCCTGTAGAGAAGGATTTAATTGTTGAAATGGATCCATTGCTAGATAAGGTCAAATCTGTGAACCCATGGGTTGTGGCAAAAGAGCATAAAGCTGGGGAAAAGGAACTCTTGATGTCTCCGGAAGATTTTGAGAAAATAGAAGACATGACAAAATGTATTTGGTGCTCATGTTGCACAACTTCCTGCCCATCTCTTTGGTCTGATTCTGATTACTTGGGGCCACAGGCTTTGGTCATGGCAGCAAGATTTATTTTAGACAGCAGGAATGAAGAGGCTGAAAAGATAATAGATAAAGTGGGTGGTCATGATGGTGTTTTCAGATGCCACACAATTGGAAACTGCACTGATGCATGTCCTAGAGACATAGATGTTACCGGCGCAATAGCAGCAGTTAAGAAAGTTATTTTGCAAGGCATTGAAAATAATGATAGCAATGGCTCTATAATTTGGGAGAACGATGAAAAAGAAAAATAAAACTAATCTCCTTTTTTGGGGTCTTTGTATAGTCGGATACTTTCTTGTTGTCGCTCCTGCAGCTCAAGGTTCTATTTTGATAAACAAAGAGAACCAAAAAAACATATTCCCAGATGGTGGTTTGGATTTAGTTTTAAGTGTAGATGATTCTGAAAAGAGTTGGAACTGGGATTTGTCAATTGGGTTTGGCCCTATTCAAGATCAGCAAGACCTTGTTGCTGATATGAGTCTTTCAGCCGAATTTTTGACAAAAATTAAGAAAGATGAAGATGATTTCCAATTTGCTATTTTTGTAGAGGATTCAAATTTGGAAGTGAGTTTTGAAGACAACCAGACTGAAGAGCCAGTTGATGCTCTTTCTCTAGCGAGAATATTTGGTTATCCCATTGATGAAACTTTAGAAATGCTAGACGGTTATATAGGAACAATGCTTTTGGATGGAAAGGGTGCTTTGTTAACATTTGATATAGGAAATGAGAACGAAAAGGAGATGGGGGAGAGTGAATATCTTTACTGGGTTGACTACAGGGAAAAGATTGAATCTAGCAGATATGAAATGTTGGGTTCTGGTATTGAAGATGTTGTTCCTTGGATGTTTGGATATATTCCCTTAGACAGGATAAATTCTGATTATTCAAAAGAATGGAATATTGCCAACATAATGAAAGTATTTGATTTTTGGTACGAGCAAGAAAAAGAATGGAATGAAGATGTTCCGTCTGAAGAGGAGTATGTTTATGTTAAAGATTTTCTTGAATCCATGATTCCTGAAATGGGGGTAAGGCAGACGTTAGTTGGAACTGAAGGCAATGATCTTGTTTTTTCGCTAGATGCTTTTGGTACGTTAAGCTTAGAGGATTTATGCTTAGCAATGGAAAGCATGCAAGAGGTTGAAGAAGGGTTTTCAACAGACGATTATCTAGGAGAGGGAAATTGTTCTGATTATGACATGAGGATAATCTTGTCTGGAGACGGAGAGCTTGTTATAGACAGCGAGAATGGAATGCTTGTTTCAAGATCTATGGATTTAATGCTAGAGATGAAAGGTTATCTTCCTTCTGACATTTCGCCTTCTGGAGTTGAGATGAAATTAGATTTTCCTCTTTTTATTTCTGAAACATTAAATTGACGGAAGAAAAAAATCTAAGTCCAATACATGTGGAGAATGCTCTAAGGCATTTTGGCAAAATAAAAGCTCTTGATGATTTTTCATTAACTGTAAATCCAGGAGAATTTGTTGGATTAATCGGCCCTAACGGAGCAGGCAAAAGCACCCTTATAGGATCTTTGCTTGACTTGGTTAAACTCCAAGGTGGAGAGGCTAGGGTATTTGGACATAACCCAGGAGAAACACAAGGGAAAGAGAAGATTGGTTATTTACCAGAGTTTTTCTTTTGTCCTGATTACCTGACTCCTAAATCATATTTAAGGGAAATTGGGAACTTACACGGGATGAAGGCTTCAGAGGTTCTTGAATATTCAAAAAGCTTAGTTTCATCATTGGGACTTGGTGCTCACATGAATAGACTTTCAGGAAAGCTTTCAAAAGGGCTTCTTAGAAGAGTCGGGATTGTTAGAAGTCTTTTTCATAATCCTGACTTAATCATCTTTGATGAGCCAGCATGGGGGCTTGACCCCTTTGGGAGAAAGGCTTTAAATGAAATTTTGCTTGATTTGAAAAAAAAGGGAAAGACTCTTCTTTTGTGTAGTCACAATATGGAAATGGTTGAAAGCATTTGTGACAGGTTTGTTTTTATAGAAAATGGAAAAGTTCAGGGTGAGGGCAGTAATAAGGATCTTTCAATCCAGGATGAAGTAAAAATAATTTACAAAAACAATAAAAAGATTATCCCTAAAAGTAAAAAGGTAAATAACTCATGGGTTGTTCTTGTGAGTGAGAAAGATAGGGAAAAACAAATTCAAAAGTTGATTGATTCAGGCTCAAAGATAATAGAGGTATCCGAAAGCAAGACTGACTTAATTGATTGGGTTGTTTCAAAAAGCGCGAAATAAGATGAAATTTAAAAATATATTAACGATTGGAAAGATGACTTTTCAGTCTGTTGTTGGAAACAGAAAAGCTCTCAGAATGGTTTTTATAGGTGCTCTTCTATTTGGCCTTTCAACATATGCTTTATCCCAGAGCCAAGATGCAACCGTGGTTACGTTTACATGGACGGGGATAGGTTTCTTGTTTTTGGTCATCTCTTACCAAGCCGCTGATTTGCTGAGGGAGGATTTGAGGAAAAAGACACTTACTCCTATAATCACAGCTCCAATAAGCAGGCTCGAATACAGTTTGGGCAGGTTCTTTGGACTTTTTGTTCCTGGCTGGGTGATACTTTCTGGGCTTTATTGGCTCTTGTTTGAGTATGGTGTTGTCAGGACTGAAGGTTATGAGATTGTGAAGAATGTTGCTTTTTTGACTCGTCAACTTCCAGATTTTGACATACCTCTCGGGCTTCCGGCTGCAAAAGAGCTTGCAACCGTTTTTTGGACCCTTCTTTCATCATTCATGTTTGTTGTCATGTCAGCCCTTTATTTCCTTTCTGCAAAATTCAACCAAAAGGCAGCAATTGCCTTGGCTTTTTGCTGTTGGCCCCTTATAAGCTGGTTTTGGAGACTTCCCATAAAAATTGAGAATGAAGTTTTTACATCCCTTGTTACGATGGGTGGCTTAAAGGAGGGGTGGCCTGCTTTGCCTACGATGGGTTTATGGGTTCCAATTATTGTTTCTGGCAAGGATGCAATAGATATTGCTTCAATCTACGCAATGCAATCAGTCGCCTGGTCAGTCATTTTCATATTCCTGGGTTACAGGTTGTTCAAGAACATTGACCTTTCAAGGCCTCAATAGTTTTTTATTTACTTTACATCTCTGAGCAAGGATTTGATTGCCGCATCAAGCTGAGGGTCATTTCCGCTTATTTCGTCTTCTGGAGTTATCTCAACGATGATGTCTGGTATCGCAGGTCCGTTCTCTTGGTTCTTTCCGAGTTTGTCTCCATCTGCAACAAACCAGCCCCTGAAAGGATACCTCATTGAAGATCCGTCTATAAGCCCTTTTGAGCCTGTTGATATCACTGCTCCTCTTGTAGGCACTCCAACCACTTTCCCTCTGCCCAGTGTTTTGATTGCATGTGAAAATATCTCTGCATTGCTGTACGAATTTTGATTACACAATACAATGATTGGCTTTGTCCAAGAGTACATCGATAGCCTGTTTTGAGGGTATCCGAAACTTCCTTCGCTTGCGCCTCTTGGAATCGTGTAGGCATGCCTTTCAACCATCAGAATCTGAAGAAGCATGTCTGTTGTCCATCCTCCACCATTGTCTCTGACATCAATAACCAGTCCTTCTTTTCCATGGCCAACAGAATAAAGTTCTGCTTCAAACCTTTCCAAGCTTGGTTGGCTCATTCCTTGAATATGAACATATCCAAGTTTCCCACCAGAATCTTCTTCAGTTTTCTCTCTGTTTTCTTTCACCCACTGCTCATAAAGCGCGCTTCTTATTGAATATGAGGAAACCGGTTCTATTTCAATTGTTTTTTCTTCAACTTCACCCAAAACTTCCAACTCTATCGTTGATGCAAAATCAACTCCTAAAGACTCTTGCTTTGAATTTGTTGCCTGGAGTGTCAATGTGTGTTTTCCAGGGTCTAAGTTGAGTATTGTTGTTTCAACTTCTTTGCCAAAGTGAAGATGGTTGATATCATGGGGAACGATTTCCCCCTTTTCAATATTTTCGCCATTGATTATCAAAGAAAGATAAACATCAATTGGGTCAACCCCATGGTCAAATGAAATTTTTTCCTTAACCCCATGGTCATGGTTGTGTCCATCGTGCATTCCTTTATCTGCCATATCCCCATCATCACAATGCTCACAACCCTTGCCATCACACATAGAACATACCATTTGAGTGTTTCCATTGTCCATTTGGGCTCCATGCCCTGAATGGTTGCTATGGTCGTGCCCATCTTTCATTGGGTCCGCTGGAACATTTAATGGAAGATCTAGAACAGTGCTGAAAGAAACTTCAAATGCTCCTTTGAAAACAGACTTGTCTTTTGGGTAGGTGAAGAAGACTTTTGGAAGCATCTCTTCTTTTTCTACCACTTCAATTGTTATTGTTTTGTAGAGATTGTCATCGATGATCTCATGTAGACCATCTGCAAGTTGGATTGTTAAGGTGTGTTCTCCCGGTTCAAGTTCAACGTATCCGTATTTTTCACCCAACATGTAATGGATATGTGTTTCATCAGCTGGTATTATTGAGCCTTTCTTTGATGGAGCATCATCAACTATCAGATGAAAGTGACCTTTCTTTTCTGTTTTCAATCCAGCCATTTCAATTTCAAAACCAGAAACTCCAAAACCTACAAAAAGAGGAGAGGACACCTTGTCTCCATCCTTTATATTAGAGAACCAAACTTCGTTCTTGATTTCTTGATCTTTCGTTTTTCTTTCAATGGTCAAGGGTATCTCATTAGAAGATGTATCAATTAATAAATTATGTATATTCTCTCCGTCTATATTGACTTTATTTACCTTTGTTACTATGTCGCCTTTCTTCAAATCGATATTGTGCTTATCAGCAGGCGTGTTTTCTATTATCGATTTGACCATAAGACCTTTTCCTTCATGTTCCCAGTCAAAAAGAAGGCCTAATGATCCCGTGTACTCCCTGCTTTCATCCAAAGAGGGTATTCTTCCGTAGTATCCAAGATGGCTTCCATTTAATTCTCCAAGCATTGAATCGATTATGTAATCAAAATCTCTCGGATGGGCTGCATTTACAGCCCACGGAAGGTATCTTTTATGGATATCTTCCCAATTCGCTCCATGTAGGTTTGGGTCATAAAAACCTCTGTACATTGTGGCCCAGGCTTCTTCAAAAACAACTTTTCTTTGCTGGACTCTATCCAACTTATATCTTGCCCTAAATGATTTTTGCGAAACAGAATTTTTTGTTGGCGATGTTGAATAGACTGTCCCTCCAGACTTAAGGTAGTGTATTTTTTTCCCATCATTGCTCCATCTTATTTTGCTTGGAGAATGTCCTGATGTTACCTTGGTTGCTGCTGATCCAAAAAATCCAAAATCATTCATTGACATTGAGTAGAGGTCGCTTCCGTCATGGGTACCTCTGAATATAATCCTTGAACCTTCTTCGTTTAGAAGAACTTCAGTTTCGCTTCCATCAAAGGAGGTTGCCCTTCTTAGCCTAAATTCAATGTCTTCTAGGTCAATCTCGACCCATTTTGAATCTTCACCTCTTTCTTCTTCTTCCTTTTCCCACAACTCTTCTCTTTCTTGCTGGCTAAGGTCTTCGTCATTTTCTCTTAAGAAAACATACCAGATATCTGAATATGTCGAGCTTCCCCTAGGGCTAAAGCTCGTCCTTGTGCTCGAGAAGGCCAAAACACGTCCATTTTTACTCCATGTTGGGTACATATCCATGTCAGGATGAGATGATACGTTTTTTGGACTTGTTGACCCGTCTGCTTTTGCAATCCATATATCAGAATTGTGTTCTATATCTTCAACATTCCAAGATATCCATTCTGAATCTGGACTCCATGAAATCAAGGGCCAATCCCAGCCATCCCTTAGTTCAATTTCATTTGTGATAATTTCCTCTTTATTTTCTGAAGATGGGTCATAATCTGCAACAATGAGCTTTCCATAATTTCTCACAAATGCAATCTTTTTCCCATTTGGAGAAACCTTTGGACGATGTGTTGGGTTTGAATCACTTGTTATTTGGTACGTTTTCCACTCTTCCACTTCTCTGATTTCTTCTTTTTCTTCAGAAGGTTCAGCTATCCATATTTGTTCTGTGTTGCATATTTCTTTTTCAGAACCTTCAGGACATGAGCTTGAGGTGAAAAGAATTTTTTCTCCATCATCTGTCCATTGAACATAAATTTCTTGTTCAGCTGTAAATGTCACTCTATGGGATTCTTCTTTTTCTAAATCCTGTAGCCAGATATCTCCATCGAGAACAACAAGCAATGCATTGGAATCACTTGGGGAAATTGAAAAAGATGATGCTCCAGAAGTTACTGTTTTCCATTCAAAATCATTAGATAGAGAATCTCCGGTTACTTCAATTTTTAATTCTTTTAATTTTTGAGGTCCTGTTTCAAAGAGAAGAATTCCTCCTCCAACCTCCATTGATATCAATGTTCCATCAGAAGATATAGATGCATTCCTAGGGCCATCTTTTTCAAAGTCTGTATGTTGTTTTGTTTTCCCTTTGAGATTTGTTGAGTGAAGGTTGTAAGTTCCATCTTTTTCTGATACATACCAGATTGTTTTTCCATCAGGAGACCACATTGGAGAATGATCAGCCCCTTCAAATTTTGTCATTAATTTTGCATCTTTTCCTGTTTCTTTTATCCATATGTCCGCATCTCCAGATCCTCTATATCCTTTTCTCCTGGTACTTTCAGACCCCCTCATATAGGCAAGAATTTTTCCGTCAGGAGAGTAGGTTGGTTGATAACCCAGATATTCTGTAAAGCGAACAGGGGTATCTTTTTCATTTATGTTTATTTTGTACATTTCAGGATTTCTGTAATTTGTTTCATATCTGGTGCTTGTAAAGATAATGCTTGCTCCATCATTTGAGAAGCCTGATATAAGGTCAGATCCTGACCAGTATGTAAGCCGTTCTGGTTTTCCACCATTTTTTGATGTTATGTATATATCATCATTGCCCCACCTGTCAGAAACAAAACCAATTTGAGATCCGTCAGGGGACCAAACTGGAGAATGGTCGTATGCTGGATGTATCGTCAATCTCTTTGCTTCTCCACCACTGCTTGAGACAGTCCATATGTCCCCTTGCCAACTAAAGGCAATTTGAGATCCATCAGGAGAGGGGGAAGGATGTCTTGGCAGGATTGCTTCTTCTCCATGTAAATGGAATTTAAATAGTATTAAAAATATCAGTGATAATCTTTTTTTCATTGTGTATATTTCTCCTTTTTTAGGTTCAAGGAATTATCATACATCTGATTGAAAAATGAGAATAAATAAGTATCTTTCATTATGCGGGTTGGGTTCGAGGAGGAAGGTTGAGGAATTCATAAAAGAAGAAAGGGTTCAGGTTAGGAAAAAATCTGAAGAAATAAGAGTTGTCAAAGAGCTTTTTTTTACTGTGGGAGAAGCAGATGAAGTTTTCTTTGATGGTGAAAAAGTCAAGCCAAAAATTTACAAATATATATTATTGAACAAGCCAAGAGGGTACCTTACAACAAAAAGCGATCCTTTGAAAAGAAAAAATATCATGGACCTTATACCCAAAAATTTACAGCATCTTTCTCCAGTTGGACGTCTTGACAAGGACACTGAAGGTCTTATTATCCTGACGAATGATGGTACTCTTTACCAGAAAATATCCCATCCAAGGTACAAGTTTGTTAAACACTATCTCGTCGAAGCGAAAGGAAAGGTCTCTTCAGAGAAGGTTTCATTGATGGCAAAAGGAATGAATTATGGAAAAGAAAGATTAAAAGCTCATTCGGCAAAAGTTATGGCTTCTCACCAGGGAAGAACTATTGTTTCAATAAAATTGACTGAAGGTAAAAACAGGGAGATAAGAAAGATGTTTATCTTGATAAAAAAAATAATAATATCCCTTCAAAGAGTTGCTATAGGTCCTATTTCTGACAAAAAACTTCAAAAGGGAAAGTGGAGAAACCTCAGCAATGAAGAAGTTTTGAAACTTAAGAAAAAATTAGGAATTGTGAAATGAAAAGCCTTTATGTGGGCTCTCCATTGTCTGTTTGGAACTCTCTTTGGGATTTTGTTGAACTCTACAAAAAAGAAAAACCTCTAGAGGCTTCAAAGATACTGGTTCCAACAAATTATGAAAAGAGATTAGTCAATGAAGAAGCTTTAAAGAGGGGCATTTCAGGATTGTCACCTGTTTCATTTAGTGAAATTGTAGAAGAGAGACTTTCTTTCAATAGGTTTTTTAAGATAGAGCCACCAGCCTTTATTGATAGAGCTGTTCTTGTTGATGCAATAAAAAAAGGAAAAAATCTAGGTTTTGATGAGTTTCTGGAAGATGAATCGAATCTTTCTTTGGAGGAGCTAAGAAAAGCTGTTAATAGGATTTGTGAATACATTCCTTTCGGTTTGGAGTTAGATGAAGAAGAGTCTCCGCTTGTTTGTCTGACTTTGGTTTGGAAAAGTATATGGATTCAAAAAAGGTCAAAATATTTACCTATTTCAATAAAAACAAACCTTTTAGCAGATGAAAAAAAATTCAAAATAGACAAGAGTGATTCATTGATTGCATGCTGGGGGATTTCTAATTTAAATACATCCCAAGAAGAGCTTTTAAGACCTCTAAAAGACAAAATGAATTGGTATGTTCCTGGTCCTGATGTTGAGCTGGATCTTGATTCGTCCAGGTATATAAAAAGATTGAATTCGTATTTAGGGAAGAATGTTGTAGATCTCGGTTCTTCTGAGACAAAAATAAAAACTATAAAATGTGGAGATTTGCTCAATTCTTTTTATAAGGCAAAGGGTGATGGATATAGGAATTTAAGTTGTCCTGAGGTGATTTTAGATGATTTAGTTTTGATGAATTCTCTTTTGAGCAATCTCGATAATGAGGATATCCTTTTTGAAAGGCCACTTTCGGCATCTCCTGCTGGAAGGGTTTTGAATTTCTACAAATGCAAAAGTGGTCAAGATTTCATATCTCAAAATGATTTGATTTTCAATTTGAACTCATTAAAAGTTTTTGATGGATTAAACGAACTCTATGATTTTGATTTTGATTTATCCAAATATGGTTTAGTGGATTTTGAAAAAGATTTAAAAAGGTTGAAGAAAGCAGTTTCGAGCAAGATAAGACCTCCTAAAAATATAGATATTAAAAAATTAAATAAATGGATTGATTTTTGTGATAAGAAAATTAAAAATCGTCTTAAAGAACAAACACTTTCAGGAGTTTGTGACACGAACTCAAAAGCTTTTATAGAAAAACTTATGAAGGAAAGTGGTTTTTCTTTGAATGATTTGATTTTTGAAAAAGATCCTGATGTTTATACAAGGATGAAATCAAGGAATATTACAAATATGAAAAATGGAGTCATTAATCCCAATCCTGTTGCATTTATAGGATTGGTTGACAATAGGTTTCCTGGAAAGCTTGATTTACCTGATTGGCAAGAAAACAAAGAAAATAAAATTGGCCTTGAGGCAATTGGGCTTCCAGATGTTGAGATGCGTATAGAAGAAGAGTCATGGAGGTCTTGGTGTTTACAAAATAGAGGTGATTCAGGATGTTCTATTTATTGGGACAATATTGATAATCGTGGTGAAAAACAATTCTTAAGTTCTTTGTTGGATTCAAGCAGGGTCAAGGAATCTGAATGTATTGAGGTCCAGGATTCTTGTTTGTCTGTTAGCAGCTCAAGGTTTAAGAGACAGATAGAACTCTCTTTTTTCGAGTCAGTTGGTGATTTTGATGCTTACGAGGGTTGGAAGGTTGGCGAGATGGATGAAAAAATATCTTTTAACGTTAGTGCTTTTAACAAGAAGAAGCCTCCTTGCCTGTTTGCATATTATGTATCACAAGGAGGGGTTGTTCGAACTCGAGACAAAAGAGATCCTGTTTATCCAGGTTCTTTAAACACAGGAACATTCATTCATGATTGCTTAGACAACCTAGGAAAAAGATTCAATGAAGGTGAAAACTATGAGACCTTAGTTTCAAACGTAATGGCTGATGTTTCTTTGTGGCATCCATTTAACGAAGAGATTGTCAAGAGGGGTCTTTTCAAGAAATGGAAAATGTTTCTTGTAGAAGAGTTGGGACGTTGGGAGGAATCAGGCTTTGAAAAATCAGAACAGGAGTATTCCTCTTCTTCTAAATTTTTTATGTCAAAAATTCCAGCTGTTAATGAGTTTTATGAAGATCTTCAAAATATTGAAATGAGGGGAAGGATTGATAGGCTCGAGCATTATGTTTCAGAATCTGGAAGAGTAAACACAACAATAATTGATTACAAAACTGGAAAGAAAAACCCAGATTGGACTCAGGCATTTTTTTATCCTTATCTATTGGAGAAAAATTGGAATTTTAAGGATTTCATTTACAGGTATATTTTTGAGGAAGTTGATAAGGATTCCAGTTGGGCTCATCAGCAGGAATGGAGAAGAAAAAAGATTTCTGAGGGAATTTTGGAGAATATGAGAGCTTGGAAAAAAGACTGGACCCGCGGAAGGATTGTTCCTTGCTGGGCAAAAGGTGAAGAGACATGTTATTGGTGTAAAGACTTTGGAAGGGGAAGGTTTTGGAAAATATGAAATTATGAACAACATTCCAGAATTTATTAATGCCAGTGCTGGAACAGGGAAGACAACAAGACTTGTAGTCTATTTTTTATATAAATTATTACAAGCTAAAGATCCAAGAAAAGTCATTGCCTGTACTTTCACTATTGCAGCAACCAATGAATTTAAAAGTAGGGTAGTTGATTATCTTAAAAAAACGGATAAGGAATTATTACAAATATTTAATAATTTTGATTTAAAGCCAATAGAGATACGTGGAAACAAAGAAAAATTAATACCAATACTAGAGATAAAAACCCTAGATAGTTTTTTCTTAAGCCTGTTTTCAAGAAATTCAAATAATACTTTTTACCGAATCATGAATGATTTCGATTCGGAAAGAATTTATCAAGAATCTTACGCTCATTGGATAAAAAAAACTGAAGGTTTTGAGGATCAGAGATGGAGAGAAAAGCTTAATTCCGTTGTTAAAAAACTAGAGCCTTATAGCATTGAGGAATCCAAAGCTCTTTTTGATTCGTGCAGATTTGAAAATTTAAATTCATTTTTAAAAATCAAACAAGATGAAATCAAGGATTTGTTTTCAGAAATTAAAAAAAATCTGCCTTCAGGATTTAAACCTACCTCAAGAAGCAATGACTATATTAAATTAATAGAAAATGCATATTTTGCATTAGATTTTTCAAACCTTAAAACCAATCGAATAAAACAAGAATTGGAAAAAATTGAAGAATTTATAGGCTCAAGGGATTTTTTGGATGTTGAAATCATGACAAAAATAACAAAATTCAAACAATTGATTAAAAATTATGAAAATTATGAATTTGAAAACCATGGAGACAGTCACTTTTTTAAAAAAATACTGGAGCTTATTTTGATCTTTAAATCAAACATCAAAAAAGAAAGATTTTTTTCAAGTTCTTTTATATTGAGAGGCTTGTTAAAAAGATTGAATTCAGGCTTGTTTGATTTTGAGTGTGATCATCTTTTTGTTGATGAGTTTCAGGATACAAATCGTTTCCAAGGTCGGATTTTAAGGATGTTGAAAGGGCATTTTGATTTCAATGTTACATTTGTTGGCGACTCGAAGCAAGCGATATATAAATTCAGAGATGCAAGCTCGGCAGCATTTTTTGAGGTTGACAGAAGGGTTAAGGATGAAAACAAGAAGGTAATAAACAGGTCTTTTAGGTCAAATAGACCAATTTTAGCCTTAACGAATTGGATTTTTGAAAGGTTTTACGGAGCATCCAAAGACTGGCGACTTTTTTCAACTGGTGATTCAAATGCATTTTTAGATTCTGAAAAATATCCTTTAACTGTTTGGTCCTGCAAGGTTCCAGAAATAAAAAATGCAAATCGTGGAACATGGAAGAAGTCAGGTAGCGCCTCACAAAGTCTTGAGCAAAGGGCAGTTGATTGTGTGAGCTGGATAAGGACTGAGAATCCAGATGAAAGCATTCTTGTTTTAGCAAAGAATTGGAAAAGTCTAGGAGGTATTGCAAAAGGGCTTAGCTCTATTGGCGTGAATGCAGTTATAGCGGGAAGTCCAAACCTCATGAACAAAGATGATATTGATCAGGACATAATCCATATAAAACAAATTTTCAGATGCTTAATAAACCCTAGTGACAAGGCCATTTTGAATTCTGTGTTAATTGGAAATTCTTTTGCCCATAATTTAAAAGATATCAGGAATGAAAAAAATATAAAAAAATCTCTAGAAATCATTAACAAATATTCTTTAAGGCTTTATAAGGGAGACTCTATAAGTTCTATTCTTGTAGATTTTTTGAATGAAACTGGTTATATTTATGGAATCAAGGGTGACACAAGGTCTCATGAGAGGACATTGAAGATATTTGAATTTTTAAGGAATATCACATTGCATGAAAAAAGTGGTCACTTTAAAGGCTTTGAGGATTTTCTTTATTGGGCAGATTCAGGATTTCGAACCCATTCTCCACCGCCAGGTCTTGAAAAGCCTGAGCCTGTCTTTTTAAGAACTTCCTATGGGGCAAAAGGGCTATCTGCTGACCATGTTGTGATTGTTAGCCCTGATGAACAATCTAAAAAAACATGTTTTGAAGATTTGGAATTTGAAAAAATGCTACCAACTACACATCCTTTAAGGCCTAATCCAATTGAAATAAGTTTGAAGGAAAATGGAGATTTGGAATCAATGTGGTTTTTCTTTGATGAATTTAAGAATCCAAAGAAAGTTTGGACAAGTGAATTGTTTCTTAAGTCATGGAAAAAAACTTCAGAAGAGTTTTATCAAGAACAAATTAATGTAAATTATGTTTCAATGACTAGGGCCAAGAAAACATTGCATGTTGTTTCAAATGGCTTCTATCATCCCCATAAGTTAAGAAAGGGTGATTTTTTATCGGCTATTTACAAACCCCTTTTAGGTAATTTCAAAAATTCTTTTGAAAGCTTCTCGAGATGTTCTTTTGACGAGATTGACATCCCAATCCCAAAGGAGCATTTAGATGATCAAGGTTATTCTGAAGAATCTTTTGTAAAGTATTTGCTTCCTAAAGCAAGAAGAATCAAGCATGCCAAAAGAATGATTGATGAGAGTTTGTTGAATGAAATTGCCAAAGAGCGTTTTTCAAAAAAAAGGGCAGAAGATATTGGAGAGTCGGACAATGATGAATCCAATGAAGCCACTAGAGGCAATTCTTTTCATAAAGTTATTGAAATATTTGGACCCCCAGTCAACAAGGAAGTTTGGGTTAAGGATGTTTTGGATAGTGGCATTGAAGAAATACTTGAATTAAATTCAAATAAATTTCAAGATTTTGTATTTTCTTTTTCAGAGAGAATAAACCAAGATCAAATATGGAAATCCATAAAAAAAGACCTAATTACATTTTGGACCGAATATCAGATAAAAGGTTCAGAACAGAAAGAGTTTCAAAAGATAGATTTGCTCATAGAGAAGAAGGATAGATTTGTCATAATAGATTGGAAAACCGGAAAGAGGACTAAAGATAAAAAGGACAAATACTCAAAGCAGGTTGCTCATTACAGGAATGTTTTTTCGGCTTTCTTAAGCCAAAACAAGATAGACAAAGGTGTGGAATGTTATATAGCGTGGGTGGATGAAAAAAATAAAATCATGGAGAAGGTTTGAACATGTTTAGGAATCATTTGTGCTTAGGTTTCAATGGGATTGAAATGACTGCGACGTTAAAAGATTTTTTAATGCATTTTAAGGCTGGATCTTTGATAGTCTTTTCTAGGAATTGGGAATCTCCAGAACAGTTTAAAAATCTAACAAACGAAATTAGACTTCTTTACAAAAGGAATAAACTCAGCCCCCCGTTGATAGCTGTTGACCAGGAAGGAGGGCAGGTTCAAAGATTTAAATCTGGCTTTATGGATTTTCCTTCATTCTTTGAGCTTGGAGAAAAGTATAAAAAGGATGGAGACCTAGATTACATTTACAATTTTGCAAAAAAGAAAGGTTCGATGCTGAAAGGCCTTGGAATAGATGTTAATTTTTCACCAGTTTTAGATGTTGCAAGAAATAAAGAAAATCCAATAATCTACAAAACAAAAAGATCTTTTTCAAATAGAGAAAGGGTTGTTTCTTTATTGGGGCTATCTTATTCAGAAGGATTGTTAAGTTCTGGAGTAATCCCTTGTGGCAAGCATTTTCCTGGGCATGGCGGAACTGACAAGGATAGCCATTTGGAATTGCCTATTGTTTTGGATTATCCTGAAAACATGTTTCTTGACCTTGTTCCTTTCGCAGCTTTTATAAAACACGGATTCAAAATGCTAATGTCTTCTCATGTTTTATACAGGGGTATTGACCCTGAGAATCCTGCGACTTTGAGCAAGGTGATAAATAAGAGTTTACTAAGAAGTGGATTGGGCTTTAAGGGTGTCTTGGTCAGTGATGATTTATGCATGAGAGCTTTATATAGTGAGAAATTAAAAAAAGAAAACGATGTGAATAATTTGTTTTTCGAAGCTTTGGAAGCTGGGAACGACATGGTTCTTGTTTGTCACGAAGAATATGTGAAAAAGTTGGATTTTGCTTACCTTGAAAAGCAAATAGGGGACAATTTTAAAAAATCACAAGAGAGAATTAAAAATCTTAAAAGTTAATTATTGATCTGTTTCTTGTTTTTTAGGAACTTCTCTAACTAACCTGAATCCAATCAGTATATGTTTTGAATTTTCATTCCATTCTCTAAAAAATGCAGTTCGACAAGTCTCACGAATTGAGTACCAGGAACATCCTTTTGTAATTGATTTTTTAGGTGTATTTTTGTCATCTGTTTCTATTGTTGTTGATGTCCATTCCATAACATTGCCCATTGCATCCATAACCCCATAAGGGCTTTTGTCTTTTTCATATTTTCCAACTTCACTACTTTTTCGTTCTTTGTTTTCTGCATTGAGATTATTTGAGTCCCATGTATTTCCCCAAGGATAAGTACGACCATCTTTTCCTCGTGATGCTTTTTCCCACTCGTCAGCAGTTGGTAACCTATAAACACATCCATGTTGGGACGAAAGCCATTCAGCGTATCTTTCTGCATCTTTTTTGCTTACCAGGACAACAGGGTGGTTTGCAAGACCCTCAGGATACCTTGTTCCATTCCATATAAAGTTTTCAATTAGATCAAATGTAAATGAAGGAGGTGTTGCAAAATCAAAATCTTTTTTTTGAAATTCCCAATCTTTTA
>CAZFBE010000007.1:0-20480 GCA_964517115.1 uncultured bacterium | reverse complement strand
AATGAAGGAGGTGTTGCAAAATCAAAATCTTTTTTTTGAAATTCCCAATCTTTTATGGTGATTGAAGGAGATCTGTGCCCAGTCCATCTTACAAAGAGTCTGAATTCGCTTTGGGTAACAAGCTTCTTGCTTATTTCGAATTCTTTAAGGTTTTTTTCATGGGTATCTGGCTCTCTTTCTTCTAAGTTTGGAATTATTGAGGCTGCTTCCTTTTCTCCTTTTGAAGATCCGGAAATAAATTTTCCAGATGATACTTTTACATAATTCTTATCTAAAATGGGACAAACCGGATCTTTTTTTTCAAAACTGTCATCTGCGAAGGTCTTAAAAGTGAATAATGAGACAAAAAGGAAAAAGATAGCAAATTTTTTCATGTTTATAAAATGATACATTATTTTTTTCTATTATCTACTCGGAAATATCGTCAAAGACACCGTCTTTAACCAGTCTTGAAAAAAGCATCACAAGCTCTGAGTCTAATTTTCCAGATTGAGCTTCTTCTTGGAGTATCCTTATAGCAGTTTCGGGACTCATTGATTTTTTGTAACTTCTCGTTGTTGTTAGTGCATCATATATGTCAGCAATGGCCATTATCCTTGATTCTTTTGTTATCTCATCCCCCTTTAGCTTGTCGGGATATCCACTTCCATCAAGTTTTTCATGGTGGTGGAGAACGATATCCACAACAGTTTTTAATGATTTAAGGTCTTTTAAGATGTCTGCACCTATTGAAGGATGAAGGAGTATGTGTTTCCATTCTTCTTCAGAAAGCTTTCCTTCTTTGTTTAAAACAGCATCAGGAACTGCGATTTTTCCCAGATCATGGAGGAGGGCACCTCTTTTTAAGTTTCTTAAGTCCCATTGCTCTAAGCCAGCAGCTTCCCCAAGCTTGACTGCATAGGTAGTAACTCTTTCAACATGTCCCTCTGTATATTTGTCTTTTGCTTCTATGATTTTTGCCGTCATTGCTATAACCGCATCTACGCTTTCAAGTTCATCTAGTAGATTTTTTCCTCTTAACAAATTTCTAACTCTTGCCATCAATAAAGATTTATTGAACGGTTTTGTTATAAAGTCATCTGCACCTAATTCAATTCCTTTTACATTGCTGTCTATATCCGAAAGAGCAGTTAGAAGTATTATTGGTATTAGTTCAGTTTCTTTTTTTGATTTCATTTTTTCAAGAACTTGAAATCCATCGATTTTAGGCATCATAATGTCCAGGAGTATTAAATCTGGGTGTTTTTTTTCAACTTCATCAAGGGCCTCAGATCCATCTCTTGCAACCCTCACTAAATGACCCCTACTTAAGAGAAGTGCCTCAAGAACTCTGACATTCATTTCATTGTCGTCAACAACAAGAATATCAGCTTTTGGCATTGGCATACTTTCATTCTAATCATTGGATTAGGATAGGGGAAGACATGTCAATAAGAGCACGTTTGTTACTCCTTTTTCCATTGTTGTTTGTTTTGGTTATAGGTGTGTCTGGAGGTATAGCTTTAAACAAGATAGAGAGGCAGCAGTTTAGATCTCAAGAGACAACCATCAATGCTCAAACACTGTTGCTTCAGAGGTTTTTTAGAAATTATGGACTCAAAACAAAGGATTCTTCAAGAACTCTTGCAGCAGACATAGGCCAATCAGATAACCCTTTAGAGAGATGGGGAAGGCTAAGGACAAAAACAATTCAAGATTCATTTGACCTGATAATTTTTGAAGATTTGTCAAATGAAAGCACTGCTTGGTGGGCAAAAAACAATTGGTTGGATTTTGACAATGAAGATAAAAGCTTTTTGCCTTCTTTGAGGACTCAATATGGTTGGGATTATTTCATTCTTGGTGAAGAGCCTATTGCTATCGGGTATGCTCCAGTTTTCAATCTTCCAAGTGATATTCCAAAGGATGATTATGAATCTTGGGTTTTAGAAAATTCAAATGATTTAGAAATAATAGGAACACTTGCTCTAGGGGTGAGGGTTGAGGGAACAGTCATCCCTGACGCTAAGAAATATTTGATCTCTGATGAAATACTCTATTTTAGTGATACTAAATCTCCTGACAGGTTCAACTCTATTGAAGTAGAAGAAATAATGAGTATTGTCAAAAGGACCAAAGGAGAAACTGACTCGATTGAAGATTGGGTCAGGAAGGAGATTGTAGAAAAGGGTATATGGGCTATCAGATTTCAAGATCCTTATGCAATCCAGGGTTTTCCTTTGGTTGGTCCAAACAGTGGACAAAATAAGGGTGCAGTTGTTGTTGTAAGCAACATGTCTCAAGACATCTCTATTGGAGAGGAACTTTCTGCGGGAATGGAAGTCTTGTTGGTAATCACTGTTTTAATTGCTGTTGTTATTGCCATCATTCTTGGAAGATCTATTTCAAGGCCAATAAGAAACTTAGCGGATGCAGTTGAAGATCTTGAGCCGGGAAGGGAGGTAAAAATTAAAGTTAAAAAAGAGGCAAAAGATGAAATTTCCGTCCTAGGGCGTTCTATTTTCTCAATGCATAAAAGAATCGAAAATCAAGTAAATGAACTAGAAACATTAAATGACCAGGTTTCTTCTGCCTATGAGTCTAAATCTAGATTCTTGTCAACAATGAGCCATGAATTGAGAACTCCACTCAACGCGATTATAGGCTTTGCAGAAATCTTAAAAGAAAAAAGTTTTGGAAACCTTTCAGAGAGGCAAGATGAATTTGTCCAAAACATAAAGGAAAGCGCAAATCATTTACTTGCCTTGATTAATGATATTTTAGATTTATCAAGAGCTGAAGTTGGAAAGACAAAAGCGAACCCAGAAAGGGTTGATTTAAGAGAGATTTTTGAAAGCATATTAAAGGAGCTTGAGATCATAGCTGATAGTCAAAAAATTTCTATTTCTTTAGAGATTGAGGGACCTGCACAATCATGGATGGATCCACGACACGCAAGGCAGATATTAACTAACTTAATCAGCAATGCAGTTAAATACAATGAAGAAAATGGAAGTGTCAACATAAGAGTTTATCCAAATGAAGACCCACGATTCTTAACTATAAGCATTTTGGATACTGGGCTTGGAATCCCTGAAGACGAGCAGTCTTTTATATTTGATGCATTTACTAGAGCAAAGTCAACTGACAGGTCTGCAGTTTCAGGTACAGGTTTGGGTTTGGCCTTGGTCAAGCAGCTAGTTGAGTTGAATGAAGGGGATGTTTATTTAAACTCTTCTTCCGAAGAGGGAACTGAATTTCACTTAACACTTCCTGTTCTTGATGTAAAAAAGGAAAAATGAAATTATGAAAGATCATGACGAGATATATTCAAGAATTATTAAAAAGTTAGACGAAAAATTCTTGTGTGGGGACTTAGACGATATTGAATCAGCATTACATCTTCTTCTGCACAATGTTAGAGATGTTCCTGACAGGCCTTGGAAAAATATAATAGAATTTTTGGAAAGAGAGTATTTCCCTGATGAAAGCTAAATTTTTTTTATTGATTTTTTCTTCATTTTTTTTGGGTTTTTTGGACTCAGTTGCAATAAACCCTTGTACTTTAAACCTGAATCCAAAAGAAATTCTTGAATTTTTTGACCAAGGCAGTAGTTTTGAAGAAAGAGAAAAACTTTGGAAAGACCTTGTGGGGCAAGACTCTTACGAAGGTTCTACATATCAGAATTACAGGCTGTCAAGATCTATTCTTGGAAATATTGAATATTTAAACTTCAAAAAACCTGAGTCAGTTGTAGCTTTTTTAGATCTTATAAATATTGAATCCAGTTTTTCGCACAGATCAAGACTTTATTCACTTTATGTGCATAAGCGTGATCTTTACACAGGGGAGAAAAACCAGAACAAAGAACTTCTTAGTCGAATCCTTGAAGCCATGGTTGAAATAAGAGCAGTTAAAAAAGATGTTCAGGTTGAGGCTTACAAAAAAGGTGTTCAGCTTCCAGATGACAACTCCCTTCTTGAAACTCTTTGGAAAAGAAATGTCAAAAATGAAAAATGGGACAAGAAAAATGATGAGCAGAAAGAGATATTAAAAAATTTACTTTCTGAAAGGCTGATAGATGGAAGTTTTGATTTTTCAAAATTGAAAGACGTTATGAGTTATCTGGGCTTTTCTTTTAATGACATCAACAAGAAGATATTATGGGATGAAGTTAAAAGGTATTATCCCAGATATAAAAACAAATCTTACATGGGGAAAAAATACGATAATAATTTAAGAAATTTCCTAAATGAGCAATATCTTTTAACAGGGGAAAAACCTTCTTTGTTTTTTGAAGTTTTGATGACTGCTTATAATCCTTTGCCAGAACAGACTGACTCAACACCATTTGAGTCTGCTTCAGGGAAATTGGTAAAAGAGGGTTATGCTGCCATAAGCAAAGACCTTGAGGAAAGGTTTCCTTTGGGTTCTTTTGTAGAACTGGTGATTGTTTGTGAGATAGATTCGAAAGGTAATTGTCTTGGATCTAACTCATCTCAACTTGGAGATTTGTTCAGATTGAAAATTGAGGACAGGATGCATTCAAGAAAAAAGAATCAAATTGATATTTTTTTAATGTGTAAAGAAGATGCGATAAGGTTCGGAAGAAGAAAAGCTCTTCTTTTATCTAAGTAAGTCTAAATTCCTTTCTTCCTTTTCTATCGATAAAACTATGCTTGTATTCGTGCTTTCGATATTTTTGTCATTCAAAAGCTCTTTTATTTTTTTGTTCATTGTTTCCCTGTTTTTGAATTTTCCCATTG
The DNA here is from genome assembly GCA_964517115.1 of uncultured bacterium. Taxonomy (GTDB): domain Bacteria; phylum UBP7; class UBA6624; order UBA6624; family UBA6624; genus UBA6624. The sequence goes on along the minus strand of CAZFBE010000007.1, from coordinate 15,734 downwards.
CAGCTATGTCGTATTCGCCAGTTATTTCATAAACAGACTCAAGGGACCTGTCTTTTTTGAGAGATTTAACTATTCTTCTTATATGTGGTCCATTTGCTTTGATTAAAAAGAGTGCAATTAAATCAAATCCCAATTTTTCTAAGTTTATATTTGCTCTATAGCCTTTTATTATCTTGTTTTTCTCCATATCTTTGATTGTCTTGTGAACAACACTTGTTGAAAGGCCTATTTTTTTTCCTATTTCTTGATGTGTTGCCTTGCCATCAGTTTGAAGAATTGAAAGTATTTTTAATTGATTTCTTTTCATAAATAACGATCTTTTACGCTTCTTATTTTTAAAGGTAGAGAAAATCTTAATTCTCCCAAATTGTAACGATAAATTAATAAGTCAACACTGTTTGGATATTCAAGATTGTCTACTACTTCGAAAGCTTCATTTCTAGAATTGATTTTATTTTGGTTTATTTGAAGGATAATGTCATTTTTTTTGATTATTCCAATTAGGCTTGGAGAGATATCGACAACCCTAAGCACTCTGTTTTTAGAATTAGCATCTTGATTTAAGTAATATTCTTCTACCTTTATTCCAAGCATCGGATGAAAAGCTCGCTCTTCTATGATTTTTTTAGACCAATGGACTATCTTTTTTATAGGTATTGAAAAACTAATATTTTCAACTTCACCCGAAAGTTTCCCTACAGTCATTCCAACAATCTCTCCTTGGTTGTCAAAAAGAGGACCTCCAGAGCTTCCTGGGTTGATTGCAAGGTCTGTTTGTATTAAGCCCCATTTCATGTGATTTTTTGTATCCAAGAACCTGTTTGTTGCACTAATTATCCCTTTTGATGCAGATGACGAAAGTCCAAAAGGGTTTCCAATGGAAAGGACCTCTTCTCCTGGCATGAGTTTTCTTTTATTTAAATTTCTGAACTCCAAAGGTTTTTTCCAGAATTGATTTGGAATTTTAAGTATTGCAATATCTAAAATTGGATCAGTCCCTATGATTTCCGCAGGGCAAACCGTACCATCATTCAAGGAAACAACAACTTCCTCTGAACCTTCAACTAAATGACTGTTTGTGATTATTGAACCTTCTATCTCAAACATGAATCCTGAACCTTGGGAATGACTGTTTTTCCAAGGGTTTTCAGGGTCGTCTTTTTTAAAAGAAACAATATGAACAACTGTTTTTTCGGCTTTCTGTATCAACTCTGTCCATTCAATTTTGACACTAAGCATTAACATGAAAATCATTTCAAGCATATATAAATTCTAAAAGGATAGGATATTGATTATGTCTAAAAACCTTGCTGATTCAGGGCATCCACCTTTCATAAGGGGCATTCATGAAGAGATGTATAAGAAAAAACCTTGGACAATGAGGCAATATTCAGGTTTTAGCACGGCAGAAGAAACGAATAAGAGATTTAGAAAGTTGTTGAAGAATGGGCAAACAGGCCTTTCTGTTGCATTTGACCTTCCAACTCAAATGGGCTTAGACAGCGACAGTACATTGTCTGTAGGAGAGGTAGGGAGAGCTGGTGTTGCAATAGACACAATTGAAGACATGGCAATACTTTTGCAAGAAATCCCTTTAGAGAAGGTGAGCATATCAATGACCATAAATGCTTCAGCATCAATAATCTGGGCTATGCTTTTGTCTGTTGCAGAAGAAAAAAAAATACCATGGACTAAAATCAGAGGAACAATACAGAATGACATATTGAAAGAGTACGTTGCAAGGGGTACATATATATTTCCACCAAAAAACAGCATGGGGCTCATAAGAGATACTTTTGAAATGGTTGAAAAGGTTCCTAACTTTAACCCTATTAGCATTTCTGGATATCACATTAGAGAGGCTGGTGCTGATGCTGTTCTTGAACTGGGCATAACTTTTGCTCATGCAATTTCATATTTAAACATAGCTAAAAGTACAAATTTAGATTTTGACAAGACTGTTAAAAGGTTTTCTTTCTTTTTCGGCTGCCATAACGATATTTTTGAAGAGGTAGCAAAATTTAGAGCAGCCAGGTGGATATGGAATGATATTTTAAAGGGTTATGGAGTTGATAATCCTGACGTAAGAAAGCTTAGATTTCACACTCAGACTTGTGGTTCTACGTTGACACGCAATCAACCTCTTTTGAATATATCAAGAGTTGCATTGCAGGCTTTGGCAGCAACTCTTGGAGGGACGCAGTCTCTTCATACGAATGCATATGATGAGGCAATAGGGCTTCCAACTGAAGAATCTGCTTTGATTGCATTGAGAACACAGCAAGTTCTTTATCATGAAAGCGGACTCTCGAGGGAGGTCGATCCTTTTGGTGGTTCTGATTTTATCGAAAAGGAAACTTCAAGAATCAAACAAGAAGCTGAAAAGGTTATTGATTTAATCAATAATGCTGGAGGAGGCATTAGTTCAATAGAAAGCGGTTTAACATCTTCTTTGATTCATGAAGCAAGTCACAGATACCAAATGGAGATTGAAGAGAAAAGAAGAATCATTGTGGGTGTTAATTCATTTGAAGAAAATTTTTCAGAAATTCCAGATCCTCAAATTGTTCCAGAACAAACAAGAAAAAACCAAATTAAAAAATTAGAGGAAGTTAAAAAAAACAGATCTAAAAAAGAGGTGAAAGAAGCTCTTTCTTCCTTGAAAAAAGACCAGCATGAGGGTAAAAATTTAATGCCAGGAATACTCAATGCTGTTAAAAAAAGATGTACTGTTGGTGAAATTTGTGAGGAACTCAAGTCTCTTTGGGGCTCACATTCGCAAATATCATCATAAAATCTACCTTATGCCAATTCCAATAGCTGATCCAAACAAGATATTAAATCTAATTAATGACTTGGTTGAGATACAAAGTCCAACAGGGTCTTATGGAGAGGATGATGTTCTTGATTTCATAGAATCTTATGTAAATAGGAAATCAAATGGATCTATTGATGTTCTGTCGTATGAATACCCGGTTGAAAAAATTGATAATTTTCCTGAGAACAAAAGGTCAATAGCATTAGTTAAAAAAGGGAAAAACAAAAACGCTTTACTTTTTGTTGGAAATGTTGACACTGTTGGAACTTCAGATTATTCTTATTTAGAGCCAGTTTCAACCAATCCAGAAAAACTTATAAAAAGTTTAAATATTGAAATCAAAGAATCTAAAAAAGCTGGACAGATGGACAACAGAGACCCTTTGTCAAAATTGGCTACAAAACATGCAAAAACAAAAGATTGGATATGGGGGAGGGGGACTTCAGACATGAAAGGGAGTCTTGCCGTCCTTATCGAAACTTTGCTTGCTTGGGAGGATGAAGATGCAAGTTTGATTCTTCTCATATCTCCTGATAAACATGGTGATTCCGAAGGTATAAAGAGTGCATTGCCAAAATTGGGACAAGAGGTTAGGAAAAGAAAAATGAGCATTATTGGCATGGTTGGTGTTGAACCATGGGAGCCTTCTGGTGAGAATCAGAAAAGAGATGTCCACATGTCCATGCTTGGAAAAGCTTTAGTTTGTGTTTATTATCGAGGTCCTACAGGAACAGTCTCATCAAATGAAGGTTTCCCTTCAGCTCTTGCAGTAGGGTCAGATATTGTTAGCGAGTTAGATTCAGCTGATTATCTAGTAGAGGAAAAAGGAGGCGAAAAAACTCCAAACTCTTTATTTCTTTCAGCTAGGGATTTAAAAGATTCTTACAATACACAAGTTCCAGGAGAGTTTTGGGGTTTCTTGCATGTTCCAACTTTCAAAAAACCGAAAGAGGTTTTGGAAGTTATAAAAGAGAAAGTTTCTGAGTCTATTCAGAAAACTATTGCTCGTAGAGCAAAAAAGTTTGGATTTAAAAAAACGGATGTTTTGATGCTTGATCCACTTGAGTTAGTTGAAAAGCCTTACATTGTTCCTCCTGGCCAAAACTTAAGAAAACTGTGTCGGGAAAAATTTCTTGCAAGCGCTCTTTACAAAAGAGTTAAGTCTCCTTGGTGTATCGTCAGTATGATTCCTCCTTTTTATCCAAGTTACTCCTGGGTAACTTCAAAGAAGAGCAATTTTGAAAAATCTTTGGATAAGGCATTGAAGAAAGCTGATAAGAAATTTGAAGTTGAATTTGAGAAGAAACCTTTTTATGAAAATGTTTCTGACCTGTGTTTGATTCCAGCGAATAGAGAACACTGGATAGAGTTCACCCCGCAACAACCCTTAAAGCTTTCATCTTCAAAGGGGCTAGGCACTTCCAAGGTGCCTTATGTAAATATCGGCCCTTTAAGCTATGGCTCTGCAACACACGAAGAAAGGGTCCTAAGGTCAGACATACTTGAAAGGGTTCCTTTTACGTTATCGAGCTTTATTAAAGAAATATCTAGTTCTTAACTACCCACCTTCTTGATTCGGAGTAAAAAATACTCTTTGTCTTTTTTTTGGAATGAAATTTACTCTAAATGCTATTTTTGGAGTAAAATATATCCTATTATGTCTTTAAAGAAGATATTTGGATCAAAGTTAAGAGCTGACATTCTCCTCGAGATATTTTCAAATCCTAATCAGGATTATCATGTTAGGAAACTCTCAGGAATTGTCAATGGCCATAGCACAAATGTTTCTAGAGAATTGAGAATGTTAGAAGAGATTGGGGTAATTGTTCATAGGAGGGTTGGAAGGAAGGTTGTTGTTAGCCTTAAGCAAAATGACCCCTTGATAGATCTTTTTGGAGAGTGGGTTAGAGAATGGAAAAACCCAATAAGCAGAATAAGAAGGTATTCTTCAGGCAATGGTTTGACTTTAAGGTCTGTCGATCCGCAGGATTCTGAAGGTAAAAAGGTTCTTGTTATATTGGAAGGAAATGAGGCCCCTCCTGACCTTGATGAACAAGTGACAATGATTAACTCCGATAAACAAAAACCATTTTTAAAAGTGCTTTATGTTTGGAAGCCCCTGCAAGGCTAATCTATTTAAAAAAATAACCACTCATGGCTATGCCTTCAGCCCCATGCTCTTTTGCCTCTTTTAGGTCATTCATTTTCAAGCCTCCTAATCCATATGCAGGAACTTTTGTTTTTTGTGCTATGGATTCGAATCCACTCCATCCCAGAGGTTTAAGGTTGGTTTTTTTTGAAATTGGGTTTTTTATTTGAGAAATCAGTATTGCATTGAATTCAAGTGTTTTTAGCCTTTTTAACGACTCTAAATTATGAACTGATGTTGAGAGGAATAACTTTTTGTTTTTTTTACAGCTTTCAAGCCATTCCTGAGAGGGGTTTTTGTCTGGAAGATGAACTCCATCAAAGCCAATATCAGAAGCGATTAAAGGGTGGCCATTAAGTATTAGGAATAAATTTGGGAATTCCTTTCTTATGTTTTTTGAAATCTTGATAACTTTATTTGTTCCTAGAGTTTTGTCTCTTACCTGAAGACACTTCATTCCTTCAAGGTATGCATTCTCTATTTTTTTAAAGCTAATTTTGTCTAGGGAGGGAGTGATTCCAATTACTTTAAAAGGTTTCAACTTCCAGGGACGCCTTTTGTAGGGCTTGAAGGGTCAGCAGCGAATTTTTTTGGCATCCTTCCTGCTTTGAATGCGATTTCTCCAGCCATTACCGAGTATTTCATGGCTTCAGCCATACGAACGGGATCCTTGGCTTCTGCTATCGCAGTGTTCATAAGAACTCCATCTGCACCTAATTCCATTGCGACGGCTGCATCGCTTGCTGTTCCGACTCCTGCATCAACAATCATTGGAACCTTTGTTATTGCCTTCCTAACTATTGAGAGAGTTTCTCTATCCTGTATCCCCAAGCCGCTTCCAATCGGTGATGCTAGAGGCATGACCGCATGGCATCCCATCTCCTGAAGCTTCTTTGCGCCTACTGGGTCAGGGCCACAATAAGGCATTACAACAAAACCTTCATCGATTAGCATTTTTGCTGCTTCTAGTGTTTGCTCCATATCTGGCCATAGACTGAATTTATCTCCAATTACCTCTAATTTTATTAAGTTTGTATTTAGCGCTTCTCTAGCAAGTCTTGCTGTCAGCATTGCATCTTCCACATTGAAGCATCCTGCAGTATTTGGCAAAAGTTTATATTTGTTTAAGTCTAAAAAATCCAACAACCCTTTCCCTTGAGGGGCATTCATGTCAATCCTTCTTATCGCAACAGTCACCAAGTCAGTACCACTTACCTCCAAGGCTTCTTTCATGATTTCAAAACTTTCATATTTTCCTGTTCCAAGAACTAGTTTTGATTTAAATTTAAATGGTCCTACTTCTAGCATCTATCCTCCTGGTGCAGCTTTTACAAGTTCCAAAATATCTCCATCTTCAAGATCTATCGAGTCTCTTTCGTGACGATGTACTATCTTCCTGTTTAAAGCAACTGCAACAAAGTCTGGAGATATCTTCATTTGTCGCAACAGTTCATTCACCGTTCCTCCCTGGAAGTCTTGGAATTCTCCATTAACCTTTATTTTCATAGGTTGTTTTTGAACCAGTTTATAAGGAGTCTTAATCTTTCCATTTTCCTGTTTGGTGACCCTGATCTCGATAATTCATGTGTTTCATTTGGAAAACGTGCAAATGAAACTTTTTGTCCAAGCATTTTCAGGGCAATAAATAGCTGTTCTGCCTGTTCTATCGGGCATCTTAGGTCCTGTTCACTATGTATGATCAGGGTTGAAGCCTTCATGTTCTTGACGTATGTTATAGGGCTTTTTTCTATATATGCTTGAGGGTTTTCCCAAGGGGTTTTCCCTATTTGCTCAGCTCCAAAAAAATAACCGATATCACTGGTTCCAAAAAATGATGAAAAATTAGATATTCCTCTCTGTGTGACTGCGGCTTTGAACATGTCGGTATGTCCTATTATCCAATTTGTCATAAAACCACCATAGGAACCTCCACAAACCCCGAGCCTCTTTCTGTCAATTTGTTTATATTTTTTTAAACTTTCTTCAACTGACTCAATAAGGTCTTCGTAGTCTCTCTCTCCATAATTGCCAAAGACATTGTGAGCCCAATCAACACCATATCCGTCAGACCCTCTAGGGTTGCCGTATATTACAGCAAAACCTTCCCCAGCAAGCATTTGGAATTCAAGCATTAGGGCGTTCCCATAAACTGTTTTTGGCCCCCCATGTATTTCTAATATTGCCGGAACTTTTTTCTTGTGGGTTAGCCTTGGCTTAATCACCCAAGCATCAACCAGGGTTTTATCAGATGCCTTAAAGGTCATTTTTTCTGGTTTGAAAAATCTTCTTTTGCTTACAAGAGAGTCGTTGTAGCTTGTTATCTTTACTGCTTTCTTCTCATCTTGCACAAGCCATAATTCGGGAAATGAGGTGGGGGAGGTTCTGAGTTCAACTCGAGCTTTCCCGTCTTTTGATTCAGAATATCCAATTATTGAATATGTTGAATCGGAAATGTATTTCCAGGAGTTTTTCTTAATGTTAAATTCAACAAGCCTTATGGAATCTTTGACGGTTGCAGCAAATCTTGCTTTCTCTGATTTTTCAGAAATCCAAATATCACTTTCAGAGGGAAATTTTGTATCGCAGTTCATCGAATCTCCTATTCCAAATTCAAAGCCGGTTGTTATTTTTTTGAGCTTTTTGTCCTTTTGAACTTTATACAATCCGTCATTGGAGGCCCATGATTTTTTCATGTCATTTGCAAGTACATAAATTTCATTTTTTACAAAAACAGGATGATAGACACTTTTACCAAATGATGTAATCTTGGTTTCTTTTCCACCCTGGATGGGTACTGAATAAAGTTCTGAACGCATTGCTTGACCCATATTGCTTTCTGGATTTGGAGTTCGTGAATAAAGTATTTTGTCATTTTGTGCATTCCAAGAACCAACACTCCAATTTCCAGAAGTTATTTTTTTTGATTTTTTTCCCTTGATTTTCTGTACGAAAAGGTGGTTTCTTTTTCTTAGGAATGAGCCTTGTCCATTAAGCCTCCAAAAAGCTGTTTCGATTACTTCCACATCTTCCGCAAAAGATTCTTTGTATTTTGATTTTTCAGGATCGTGAGAAGAAGTAAAGACAACTGATTTCCCATCTGGAGAAAAATCAAAAGAGTTTACACCATTTTTTTCTTTTGTAAATCTCTGTGCTTCACCTCCGCCCATATCTAAAAAATAAATTTGATATTTTTTGTCTTTTGTCCTTTTTGAGAGAAATGCGAGAGTCTTCCCATCGGGAGACCATTTTGGAGAAAAAGCATCAAAATCCTTAGAAGAAACTGTTTTATTCTTGAATGTACTTAAGTCCGTTATTTTTATCTCAGAATCCCAAGAGTTTTTCTTTGTTTTTTTGTTTGCTTTTTTCAAAACATAACAGACAGTTTCCTTGTTTGGGTTTATTACGGGGTTTGATACATGGATTATTTTCTTTACGTCTTTTGGAGAAAAGTTTTTTAGATTTTTTTTAGCCATTACCAAGCTCTTGAGAATAATGCTTTTATTTTTGTTTTCGAACCATCTGCTGCAATTGACTCATCTGATTTTTTGAAACATCTTATTGTTGCTTTCGTTTTTTCTTTTATCTCTGCTTCAAGTTCTTTGTTTTCTGGATTCCAGGGAATCCATATTGCTAGCTTGGAATCAATTGCATTTTTGATTTCATCAATCTTGTCTCCCTCTGTAATCCTGCTGTCCATTTTCTTTTTTGCATTTTCCAAAAGGCATTTTTGGATATCTTCTATCAGGAATTTGCAAACCTCAAAAACATCTTCAGTATTGATCTTTTTTTTGCTTCCATCATCCCTTCTTGCTATGACACATGAGTTTTCCTCAACATCTCTTGGTCCGATTTCAATCCTTATAGGGACACCTTTTAGTTCCCAGTCATTAAACTTGAAACCAGGCCTTAAGTTCTCCCTATTGTCATAAGTTGTTCTGAAGCCTTTCTTGGAAAGTGTTTTGAATAGCTCTTCGCCTGTCTCATTTACTTTTTCATTTTTGTCTGCAGCAATTGGGATGATTACTATTTGGACAGGTGAGACTTTTGGAGGGAGTATTAGGCCTTTGTCATCTCCATGAGTTAAAACAAGCCCTCCAATCAACCTTGTTGAGACACCCCAGGATGTTTGATGGGGATGTTTTCTTTTTTCATCCTTGTCCTGGAACCATATGTCAAAGGCTTTTGCAAAATTAGTTCCTAGATAATGGCTCGTTCCCATTTGCAAGGCTTGTCCATCTGGAAGTATTGTTTCGATAGTGTGCGTTTCGACAGCCCCTGCAAATTTTTCTGATTCTGATTTTTTTCCATAAACCAAAGGCACTGCCAAAAGACCCTCAACTGTACTTCTGTATATTTCAAGTATTGATAGCGTTTCTTCCATGGCTTCTTCTTTTGTAGCGTGAACAGTATGTCCTTCTTGCCATAAAAATTCTGTAGTCCTCAAAAAAGGCCTTGTTGTTTTTTCCCACCTCATAACATTTGCCCATTGGTTTATCAAGACGGGAAGATCTCTGTAGCCATTGATCCATTTTGAATACATATGGCAAATTATTGCTTCGCTTGTTGGCCTGATTGCAAGCCTCTCTTCAAGTTTTTCACTTCCGGCAGTTTCAACCCAGGCAACCTCAGGAGCAAATCCTTCAACATGCTCTGCTTCCTTTTTCAGGAAGGATTCTGGAATGAGTACAGGGAAGTATGCATTTTGATGCCCTGTTTCTTTAAATCTTTTATCTAACTCTTTTTGTATCTCTTCCCATATAGCGTAACCATGAGGTTTGATAACCATTGACCCTCTTACGGGTGCATAGTCAACAAGGCCTGCTTTCAGGACTGTATCTGTATACCATTGAGATAAATTTTCTTCTCTTGAAGAAACTCCGAGATTCTTTGATTTACTCATATTTTTATATCGTACTATTTATTGAACAATCTATTCCCCAAGAATCCATAAAAGACACTGTTTCTTTAACATCATGTACTCGTAGTAAAGTTGTTCCATTTAAAACGCTCCAAAGCCCTACAAACAATGATCCCTGAAGCCTTTCTCCAACATCTTTGTTGGTCAATTCTCCAATTAGGGATTTTCTGCTTACCCCAATTGCTATTTTTTGATTCATTTTTTTAAGGTCTTTGAGGTTGTTTATTATTTCTACATTTGAGTTTTGGGTTTTTCCGAAACCAATTCCAGGATCGAGATAGTAGTTGTTTACATTATTCTCTTTGAGAAGTTTTATTTTCTGAAGAAAAAATGATTTTATGTTTTCCAAAACATCTATTTTTTTTAACGCCTTTTCTTGCATTGTTTTTGGGGGCCATAATGAGTGGTTTGCAATATAGGAAAGTTTTTTTTGAGAGACAACTTTGATCATTTTTTTATCAAAAATCCCCAAGGGGTCATTGATCATATCCACTCCATAATCTGAAGCTTTTATCGCATTTTCAGGATGGTAGGTATCTATGCTGACCTTAGTTCTTTTTTTGTCAATTTTATTTTCCAGCTTCGGAAGAAGCCTTTTAAGCCTTTCCCATTCTTCCTCATGTGTAAGTTGTGTTGAGTTGGGGCGTGTTGATTCTGCACCTATGTCTATCCATCTTGCTCCTTCAGATGACATTGATAAACATTTTTCAAGAGCTTGGTCTTCTTTGTATCTGCTATCTGACCAAAAAGAATCTGGAGTTAGGTTTACAACTCCCATTATTTCCACCTTTGGTGAGTTGTTAATTTTCAATCAGGACTTTTCCACTCCCCTCTGTTATTTCTCCTATTTTCCAAGATGGGTAGGGCAGGGAGGAAAGGCATTCAAGGCATTCTTTTTCCTTTTCCTTCGGAACAACAATTCCAAAGCCAATACCCATGTTGAATGTTTTATAAGCTTCTTCGCTGGATATTCCAGAACTTGAAACAAGCCAGTCTACTATTGTGGGTCTTGAAAATGTTGCAGGTCTAATTATGCAATTAAGATTTTCAGGAATTATTCTTTCAAAGTTCCTTATCATTCCCCCTCCAGTGACATGGGAAAATCCACGAATTTGTTTGATGTGTTTTGAGACTCTTTTAACAAGAGGCCAGTAAAGCCTTGTTGGTTCTGAAAGTTGAATTCCTATTGGGGTGTCTGATCCTTTCCTTGGTTTTTCAATATCTATTTTCATTTCATCTATGATCTTTCTAACCAAAGAAAAGCCGTTGCTGTGAAAGCCTGAAGAAGAAACCCCTATCACAACATCCCCTGATTCCATCTCTTGGTGAGGGTCTAGAAGTTTATAGTCTTCGGTAAATGAACCGAGACCAAATCCAACTATGTCGATTTCTCCTTGTTGATAAAATCCAGGCATTTCAGCTGTTTCGCCACCTAGAAGGACAGTTTCAGAAACCAAACAAGAGTCGGTAATACCCTTTATCACTTTGTAGAAAATATCTGTATCTAGGTTTCCTGTAGCGTAATAATCTAAGAAAACATCTGGTTTTGCTCCACTTGCACATATGTCATTCAAAACCATTCCAACACAGTCTTGTCCTGCCCAGTTTTCTGTACCCATTTTTAAATGGAGGAGCGTTTTTGTTCCAACACCATCACAGGATAATGCCAGGTTTCTATCCGATATATTTACGATTCCCGAATATCCAGCTTTATTGAAGACATATCTTTTGTCGTGGGTTGACGTGACTAGGTCTTTTATCTTCTTTAAAGATCCTTCAGCTTTTTCTATGTTTACACCAGAATCTTTATATGTTATTTTTTTTCTTTTCATATTTTCACCAACTATATATGTAGATTCTAATTTTTTTCAATCTAGAATTTAAATAATGGATAGAGATTTCTGGTCATGGTTTATGACTTGCCTTTTTGGGTCTTTTGTTTTGACCTGTTTTGTCATAGTCTTAACAGATAAACCACTTGTTAGGTCTGACATTTTTCCAGAGAAGTCAAGTAAAAATCTAGACTTAAAGGAAAGTTCTTCAAATGATGTTTACCTGCCTCAAAATGATCCTTTTGTGCTTTTGGCAGATTCAAATCTTTCAGAACCTTACGGTTTTTATAGAGCTCTTGATTACCTAGTTGTTGCTGATCCACATAGATCTTCTGGAAAAGGATATGTTCGTTTTTATGACGTTCAAACAAAAAAAGAGAATGAGGATAAAAGGTATTCAGCAAAATTCCCAGCACAGATTTTGGAATTTGGACAAAAGCAAATCCTTATAGACAATGGATCTGGTGGTTCCATAAAGATAATCCAAGATGGAATAGTTTTATCTACATATGAAGGTGTTAGTGATCCAAAAGATGGTTTTTTTGACTTTGAAGAAAATCTAATGTACATAGCCGACAGGGGAAATAAGAGAATCTTGGTGCTAGATACGAATCTTGAGGTTGTTGCTGAATGGGTTCCTAAAAACAATTTTGAACCAAACGGAATTACTTTTGGTTCAAATGGGAAGGCCTATGTTACAGACAAGATTTCTAAAAAGGTGTGGGTTTTTGAAAATGGAAGCATCACAGGTTCATTTGTTCCAGACTCTCCTGAAAGGTTTTTATACCCTGGAGGGATAACAACGGATTACTGGGGAAGGGTTTATGTTTCAGACTATAGTGCAGACAAGATATATATATTTTCAGAAGATGGAGATTACCTAGGCCTAATTGACAAAGACTTGATAAATGATTCTTCATTTAAAAAACCCAGGAATCTTTTTTTTGACAAGAGCAGCGGAAGGATGCTTGTCTCTGCTGGTGACAGGTTGACTAATGCTGGAAGGATATGGAGCGTTCCTGTTCCATTACTAGAAGAATGAAGGGAAAAATAAAAGAAAAAGGATTTAGCATTTCAGGTGCTTTGCTATTGCTTTTTGCTGTCTGGCTTGGTGTAAAGCTAGGCTTGATTTTTATGCTATGGGTTACTGCGGTTAATTGATGGAATCCAGATTCTACGGAAAAAAAACTATTGAAACCCAATGGCCTCGTGGGTGGAATATACAAACAAGACTCCCAGAGAAAAGACCTTTTGTTTTAGATGAATTTGACATTCTGGAAGATGCATTGGAGCAGCCTGTTGGAACAAGAACTTTAGACAAGGTTATCAATAAAAAAGACAAGGTCTTGGTGATAGTTCCCGACTCAAATAGGGAATTTAGATACGAAATTGTTATCAAGTCTGTTGTTAGAAAAATTTCTGAAATTACCAAAAATATAGTTTTTATGGTTGTCAGCTCAGACCTCAATGAGCCTTATGTAGATGATGCTTATCTTGACTTCTTGAAAAAAACCAAAAATGTGAAGAGCGTAATATTGAATTCTTCTAAGATGGAATTTGATTCAAGCGGAAAGACAAAAGCGGGCACACGCATCAAGACAAACAAATACCTCAATGCTTTCACGAAGATCATTACGATAGACCAGATAAATTTCCATGATTTGCTGGGTTATTCTGGAGGGCCAGAAACATTATCAAACACCTGTAGCAAAGAAACGATAATAGAAAATAGGTCTTTGGTTTTTGAGAAGAACAAAACAAGGAATCTCAGATGTGCAGCTGCCAGGCTCAAGGGAAACAGGATATATGAAGACCTTATAGAGATTTCAGCAAATCTCAAGCCTCACTTCAACATCAATGTTCTTTTGGATGAAAACAAAAAGATAGCCAGGGTTTTTTGTGGTGATTTCAGTTACTCACACATGGATGGATCAAAAGTCGTAATGGGTTTTTATAGGGCGGTTGTTCCGAGAAACAATGTTCTGATAGCAAGTGCTGGAGGCGCTCCTTTTGACAATACGTTTTCGGAAGCCTTGAAGGGGATTCTGTTTTGGTACAAGACGGTCAAGCCAAAAGGGGCCTTGTTTTATTCTGCTGAGTGTTCTCTGGGCTTTGGCAACAAGGAGATGTTCAAATGGGCTTCTTACCCTCCTGAGGTTTTGAGGCAAAAGCTAATTGAGGATTTCAGCCCGATGGCTTATACTGTGTTAAGGTTGAAAGAAGCTCAAAGGCATTGTGATATATTCATTCATTCTTCACTTCCTGAGGAAGAGTTGAAGTTTTTGGGATTTCATCCCGTAAGCAATTTTCCTGAGGGTTTGTTGAAGTTGAGGAAATATTCAGAAGGCCTTCCAGAACTTTCATGGATTCCGAATGCATGTCAGGTTCTTGGTGTTCCAGGATGAAGATATTCTCAACAAACAAGAAAGCCCATTACATGTATGAACTTTCTGAAAAGATTGAGGCGGGAGTTTCTCTAGAGGGATGGGAAGTTCGTTCAATAAGAGAGGGCAGGTTAAGCTTGAATCAATCTCATGCGAAAATAAAAGATGGAGAACTTTGGCTTATAGGTGCACATATAGCGCCTCTTCCCCAGTCTTCAGTCACTCAAAGCTCAACAAGGGAAAGGAAGCTTTTGTTAAAAAAGAAGCAGATATTGGACATTGACAGGAAGACTGAACCCAAAGGGGTAACCGTCATTCCTGTCAAAGCATACCAGTCTCGAGGTAGAATAAAGATAGAGATTGCTATTGGGAAGGGAAGGACTAAGGCTGACAAGAGATCAAGGATCTTAGAGGAGTTAGACAGGAGGGACGCGAAAGAGTCAGTCAAGAGGGCGATGAAGGGTAGCGATTACTAGATTAGATTTGGGGGCGACTGGCTTCGACGGAAGTTGGAACAGTCGGGTTGCAAGCAGGTTTGTCATATCCCTTGATTATGGCAAAAAAAGTAAACGGCAAAACCGAATACGCATTTGCTTAATTTAATTTAAGCAAGCTCCTCCTTTCAAGTCCATGTGAGAAAGGGTAGGGGCTCAGAAATCATGGAACGGCTCCCGGACCGTTATTCGGGGTTTTGCTTTGAGGCCTGCCGTTTGATTGTTTAGGGTAGGCTGAGCATTTAAAACAATCTAAGCTTGTAGATACTCGTCTCAATAAGACAACCGGACCCGGGTTCAATTCCCGGCGCCTCCACCAACCCCGTATCTTTTTTGGCTTAAAATACTTTTTGTGAGCAAAGACATTACTCCAAAACAAAAGAATTTTTTACTTGGTATTGTTGATTTAAATCCAAAACATAAATATTTAAAAACAATATCTTCAAGAATTCCTAAAATGTCCAAAAGCGAGGCATATTTCCAGATAGGCTTTTGTATTGATAGGCCAGATATTATTGTTAAAAAGTCCGCTCTTTTAGATGTTGAATGGCAAACATCGAAGGTATATTATCAAAGCAAAACTTTAGTTAGGAAATTGAAAGAAAATAACCGTGATGATATTACTAAAATATGTTGTGATGAATATGAGATTTCTCCTGACTTGGAATTAGAAAAATTAAAAGTGATATATGACTGTTTACAAAAAGGTTGGAAAAATCTATGAAGAATAGGCAAGTAAATTCATTCCTTGTTATCATCGTATCGATTGCGGTTGCCGTGTTTGTCACGCAGATACTGGAGGCCCTGGGGCATTTTGCATTTTCAAGGGATCTCATAGAGGAAATCAGCTCCCTTGAGAGAGAGGCTGCAAAGGAAGCCTATTCCGGAATGCTTGACAGGATGCCTTTTGTGGGGAAGGTTTCAATCATCATGGCATGGATTCTAGGGGTGATGAGTGGCGGTCTTGTTTCAAGCCTGATGTCAGCGACAAACAAGGTGTTCCATGCGAAGATGGTCGGTTACATCTACCTCTTCTTCACGATACTGACACTCTTGAACATCCCCCATCCATGGTGGATGTGGCTTTCCGTCTTCCTCATAATTCCAGCCTCGTTTATAGGCAGCAGCTTCATTTCCGC
>CAZFBE010000006.1:12166-44310 GCA_964517115.1 uncultured bacterium | reverse complement strand
TTAATCCCCCCTCTATAGTCTCCCCCCTTTTACATGCGAAGAGCGCACGTACGCACATAATGTGCGAGACTCAAATCGAAAACTAATATTTTTCATGATGCAATACGCTATCTTCTGAAAATGAAAATGGTATAATGGCCTTTGGCTTATGGCAAAAATTGAAATTGAAGACATGTTTAATGAATCCGGAATGGACATGGGGCCTATGAAGGAAAAGGCTGAAAAATGGTTTAAGGTATTTTTTGGATGGATAGTTGCCTTCTGGATTATTTCAACAACAGTTTACCAGGTTAATCCTCAAGAAACAGGTGTTGTTAGGCAATTTGGAAAATTTTCAAGAACTGCAAATCCAGGATTGAACTTTAAATTTCCAGCACCGATTGAAACCGTCGTTCTCGTACCAACAAGAGAACAACTAAAAGAAGAGTTTGGCTTCAAAACAGTAAAGGCTGGCGTGAGAAGTCAATACAGTAATAGAGGTTTTGATGAAGTTAGGATCATGCTTACTGGCGACCTTAATGTGGCTGATGTTCAATGGGTTGTACAGTATCGAATATCTGATCCAAAAAAATATCTCTTTAATGTAAGAAATCCGTCTGAAACACTGAGAGACCTTTCAGAGGTCTCAATGAGACAGGCAATTGGGGACAGGCTTGTTGATGAAGTTTTGACAAGTGGCAGGGATGAAATACAAATGGAAGTCGAAGAGTCTCTTCAAGGTTTTATGGATCTTTATGACACTGGCATAACAATTGATTTGGTTCAGCTTCAAGATGTAAATCCACCAGAATCTGTAAAAGGTGCGTTTAATGAAGTCAATGAATCAATCCAACAAAAAGAAACCACAATAAACCAAGCAAGACAAGAATATAACCAAAAAGTTCCATTGGCAAAAGGACAAGCGGATCAGAAAATTGCAGAAGCTGAGGGTTATGCAACAAAGAGAGTTAATGAAGCCAAGGGTGATGCTTCAAGATTTGATCAGGTTAGAGAAGCTTGGGCACAAGCCAAGGAAGTTACTGAAATAAGACTATATCTAGAATCCATGGAACAATTAATCGAAAGAATTAAAAAAATAATTGTTATTGATGGAGATCTTGATGGGGTCTTGCCATTTCTAAATCTAGGAGAAGAGCAGAAATGAAAAAATCTAGCATTTTTTTATTCTTGGTAGTGATGATAGGGCTGTCAAGCCTTTATATTGTTGACGAAACAGAACAGGTTATTGTCACCCAATTTGGAGAACCTGTTGGAGAAACGGTAGAAAAACCTGGACTATATTTCAAAATTCCACTTATACAAAAAGCAAACAGATTCAGTGATCAAATTCTTGAATGGGATGGACATCCTGAACAGGTTCCAACCCTAGATAAAACTTTCATCTTCGTTGATACAACCGCAAGATGGAGAATAAGCGATCCTCTTTTATTTTTTCAATCAGTAACAGATGAAAGAGGGGCCCAATCAAGACTTGATGATGTTCTTGATTCTGTTGTAAGAAACGTAATCACCGGCTTTGACCTTATAGAAACTGTAAGATCAACTGACAGAAGCGACATAGCCACAGAAGACTTAGGTGCAGATGTTCAAGTTGCTCCAGAATTTTTAATAGAACTAAAATTAGGAAGAGACGGCTTAGAAAATCTAATTCTTGCTCAAGCAAGGCCAAGTGTTCAGCATTTTGGTATTGACCTTATAGATATAAGAATTAAGCATTTGAACTATGTTGAATCTGTCCAAAAAACGGTTTTTTCCAGAATGATTTCAGAAAGAGAAAGAATTGCTGAAAAGTTCAAATCAGAAGGAGAAGGTGAGGCAGCAAAGATCAAAGGAGACATGGAAAAAGAACTTCTTGCAATCCAGTCTGAAGCTTACAACACTGCAGAAAAAATAAAAGGTGAAGCAGATGCTCTTGCAATACAAATCTATGCTGATGCTTATGAAAAGAATCCTGAATTTTATAGATTCTGGAAACTATTATCGATATACGAACAAATGTCAGGTGAAAACTTATCTCTCATATTGACTAACGAAGGTGCATTCTACGAATTGCTTGATTCCGGAAAAGTCAAAAAAACATCAGAATAACTTAAACAGAATTCAATATTTTTTTTGAGACTATTTTTATTTTTCTTACCCCAGAAGAAGATGGACCTCTCAGGTCACCAGCATTCATTAAATCTTTTATAAAGATGTTTTGTTGGATTATTTTTCTATCTTCAAACTCCCCTATCTTCAAAAATTCCATCACGCTAGTACTTTTTAAAAGCCCTTTTTGAAACTTAGGAACAATCCAATTTTGGTCTTTCAAGACCATGACAGCCCAATTGCTTCCTTCAAGAACATTTTTTTTGTCCACAACTAAGTAATCATCCCAACCATGTCTCTTTTTTAAAATTTCTTTAATCTTGACTCTTTTAAGCAATTCAAGATGTTTGACATTCAAAGAAGGTACTTTTGGAATAGCCTGTATTGAAACTAAACCAACTTTTAAAACTTGATTTGCAGGCTGTAAGGTACCTTTCCAAAGATGACCTAAATCTCCCATAGGGCATCCATGCCATCTAGCCCATCTAAGGGTCCACTCCCCCTTAAGCCCTTTAGGCGGGCTGGGGCCAGGATTTTTCGGAAGATTTAAAAATTTACAACCTGAAATAAATCTTTTTTCGTGTTCTTTTTTATTTCTTATCTCACCATCAACTATCAACATCGTTTCATAAATACCTTCTCTATCAGCCAATGACAAAAAATCAAAATTTTGATTTTTCCAACCTTCATCAACCCAGACAAAAGAATTTACCATAAAACACCCTTGCTCAAAGACCTACTTATGCATTCCACCTTATCTCTACACTCTTTCCACTCTTCTTTTGGATCGCTTCTCCATGTGATACCACTGCCAACACTATATTCCAACTTGTCTTTTAATGATGCAAATGTTCTTATTGGCAAAGATAACTTAAAATCTCCACCATAAGACCACCAGCCCATAGCTCCACAATAAACTCCCCTTGCATCTTTCTCTCTTGCGTCTAAATGGCCTATTACTGTTGACCTTGGGGCACCAGTAACGGAACCAGAAGGCAAAAGTGCCTTTATCATCTGCCATTTTTTTACAGAATCTCTCTTTTTTCCACAAATTCTCGCTACAGCTTGCTTGATTGTTGGAAACTCTTTGACTAAAGACGCATCAGAAACAGACACTGATTCAAAATCACAACATTTATAAAAATCATTTCTAACGAGGTCAACCACTATCGAAAGTTCGCTTCTTTCTTTGGGGCTTTCAAGCAAAACCTCTGCGTCACTTGTTGTGGTCCCCTTCATCGGTTCTGAAATGAACCTATCTTCACTACATGAAAGAAAAAGCTCTGGAGATCCTGAACCTATTACAAAATCTTCATATTTAAAAAATGAGCACAAATCGGTTTGGCAAAAATTTCGAAAATCCAAATAAAGATCTAAAGGATTTTGAATTTCTCCAAGCAACTTAAAAGCAAAATTTGCTTCGTACATCTCCCCATTAAGAATTTTTTTCTTTATGAGCATGATTTCTTTAGAGTATTCTTTAAAATTTAGTGTTGGTTTCATATACCCTATAGGGGTATCTTTATTTTTTTTTGATACACTTAGACATTTAAAGCGTTTTTCATCTGTAGTCCACCATCCATATTTTTTGTGAAAACACAAAAGAGAATTAGCTTCAAAAAGACAAGCATCCTTTTGCCAATCATGTTTGCTAGGATTTTTCCAATTCTCCCCAGAATTAAAACTGTAAGGTAGCCAACCAACTAGACCTCCAGAAAAAGGCATCAGGCTTTCTTGTTTTATCTTTGATTCATTGACATCCATTACTTCCCAAGGATCGGCCTTTAAAGGCTTCTCCAAAAGAACAATGTAACTCCAACCAACTTCAGTAACATCATCAAGATAAAAAATATTGTTTCTTTTTTCTAAAGATGTAAAAACATCTACAACATCATGATTCCAATTTAGTTTTTCCAATAGATATCTCTCAAAATTTTTAAATTTCTTTCATCATCGTTACCTGATTTTCCCTTAGGGGTTTCAATTATCCCAGGTATATTTAAATTAGAACATGTTGAAAGGATGTTTTTAAAGCCCCCCAAACCTATAAAACCCTCTCCAATATGTTCATGCCTATCCTTTCTAGTTCCTAATTCACATTTCGAATCATTCAAATGGAGACATTCAAGCTTCTCCCATCCGATTGTTTGTTCAAATGAAGATTCTATTTTTTTATATTCTTTATCATTTGAAATATCATATCCAGCTCCAAAAACATGTGCAGTATCAAGACAAACAGTTAATTTTTCAGAAGGTCCATTTTTAATAAGCCAAGCTATATGTTCAAATCTATAACCAAGATTGAACCCAGTTCCAGCCGTAAGTTCAAGGCATATATTACAGTGGCCTTTAAATTTTTTAAAAACAGAAAAAAGAGAATCCCTTATTCTCCTGAGCCCAAGTTCTTCACCATCACCCCCATGGCTTCCAGGATGCAACACCAAATTTTTTATTTTCAATAAATCACATGCTTCCAGCTCTGCAATCAGTGTTTCAATAGATTTATTAAGAACAGTTTCATTTGAACTTGCAAGATTCAATAAATATGATGAATGAGCAACAGGGTAAATTGAAAATTTTTCTGCTCCTTGACAAAACAGATCTGCCTCTTCTTGGCTTATTTTAGGTAAGCGCCATTGTCGGTTAGGTTTTACAAAAATCTGAAAAGATTCACATCCAGACTCATTGGCTCTTTCAATCGCTCCAAAAACACCTCCGGCTATTGAAACATGGGCCCCAAAAGCAATACTCAATCGATTGTCCTCAAGGCAAGTTCAACCTGTTTTTTCAATTCAAGCCTTCCATCTATTTCAAAATCTAAAGGCAAACCCCTAGCCCATGTTCTTTGTTTTTTTGCTAAATGTATCGTATTTTGTTTGATTTTTTCAAAAGGATCATCAAATCTCTTTTCGGGTGAAAATTCAGCATATCCAATTGTTTTCCCAAGAATTGAACTTTCTGGGTACCTTGTCCACAAAGACCTTGCTTCAATTTCCAAACCATCTTCCATCATCTTTTTTGTTCTTAAAAAAATCCTTTTATCCAAATATTCTTTCGAGAGAGTCAAATAAAAAGTTAAAAAATCAATGCGGGATTTTTTTTGTGGAAAAAATCCTGACTCTTCAACTTCAACAGCCCTGACCAATCTGGGAAAATCTTTTTTATTGATTTTTTTAGATTTTTCAAAATTCATTTTTTTCAACAAATCATAAATATATCCGGGTTTATCTTTTTCTAAATCCAAAAGTTCTTTTCTCCTTTTTTCATTTGGGGGCAATGCCCCAAGATCCCAACCCTCTAAAAGAATACGCACATAAAAACCAGTTCCTCCAACAAGGATGGTATTCTTATTCCTTTTTTTTATATCTTTAAACACTCTTTCAAACTTTTTAAGCCACTCTCCAGCCGTTACCTGGTTATCTGGTTCAGAAAAATCAATCAGGTGGTGAGGAATATTTTGCATTTCATCTACCGAGGGCTTCGCGGTCCCTATATCCATACCTTGGTAAAAAAGACGACTATCTATATTTATTATCTCAGCATTTATTTTTTTTGCTAGAGATATAGATAATGAAGTTTTCCCAGAGGAGGTTGGTCCAAATATAAGAATATTTTTCAAATCAATCTTCTAACTTGAAAAAATGAGCCAACCCATCTCTACCAACAACTATACATGATTCATTAGATATGATTGGATCAGCATTTATTCCATTTTCAAGCTCATGCCAATAAACCAAATCACCTGTGTCCAGGTTAAAAAAACCAACACCATTCCCACTTTCAGAAGCTGTATTTCGAGAACCTAAAACTAAGTAATCACCCCAAACAACCGGAGAGGTAAATATCCCCTCACCGCTAAATTCCCATACCACCTCTCCATTTTTTCCAACTTTAATAACCGTTGAATTCAAACTTAAATAAAAAAAATCTCCTTTATTTGCAGCAGAAGTAAACCTCAGGTCATTAGATCCAGCAAATCCAACTTTTGAAATAATCATGCCGGTATCCATCTCTATAAGAACAATCCTGCCTGAAGAATCTCCTGATTTAATAATCAGTGTATCTTCATTAAAAGCAGGTGGAGAGATAAATGAATCTTCATATTTGAGAACCCATAATTCAGATCTTTTTCCCATGTCCCATAAAACCATACTTCCACGACCTTCTTCCATGTCTGAACCATAGATTAAAACTTTATTTTCATCAATAACAACTGGATAACTATGGAATATCTGACTTTTTACACCTACAAAATCCTGCTGAAGAATTTCTCCTTTCTTGTTTGTTAAAGTCAAAAAGCCTTTATTGCTATGTGTAATTAGGTTTTCTCCCATTCTTGCTGGAGAAGAAGGTATTCCAGGAACCCTAAAAGACCACACCTTTTTTCCTTCGCTAGTAAAAGCAGCAACCTCCGGGCTAAAAACTCCTGGAAAAATTATCAACTCATCTAAATCAATCACTTTTGGATGAAGTCTCAATTTATATCCAGAATCCCAAATAATTTTCTTTTCAGGCCAATTCGAAACAGTTCCAGAAGCCCCGACAAAAACAATACCGTCACTCAGGACCAATGGGGATGTGTAAACATCTTCTTGTGAAGGTAAAACTTTAACTGAGCTTTGATAAATTGGAGAAAATCCAAATAAAACAATACAAAAAAATAAACCGATTTTAGTCATCTTTAATTGTCAATTCAAATTTTCCATGAAGTTTAAACTCCATCGTTTCTGTGTTGATTTCAACATGTTCAGATTTAATATCATACCCCTTATCATTACTTAAAAAAATATTGGAAAAATAAATTAAATCATCTTTTATTGATCCGTTAAAAAAATCAGCTTTTCCATTAAACGAACCTGAATCACTGTAAAACTCAAAAACAATATCCTCTTTACCTGAAAAAGAACTTTCCAATATATCAAAATTAATCAAATTTGCACTTAGTGAAAAGTTCTTATAAAAAAACTTTGGACTTCTTTTTATCTTTTCAAAAACAAAATTATTTTTTTCAATACTCAAGAGAGCCGAATCAGATTCAAGCTCAACAACATCCTCAAACAACCCTTTAACATTTCCCAATATGCTCAAGATATGATTGTCAAAAAACAAACTCTCTCCAGAAAGTGAAGAAGAAGCATTTGAAAAAAACACTCCGCCAGAACCTTCACCGCTAATCTCGCCTTTTGAATCATATTGACTTAAAAGATATCCAATATTGATTAAAAAATCTTCAGTAAAAATACTCCCACCCTGAGGTAATTCAATTTGAGTTTTATTCTCAATTTGAGAAAAATTCATTGGTTCTCCTTCCAACCTGATCAAGGGATTAAGAAAAAGATGTAAAAAAACAAAAAAATGCATTACTTAGATTATAGATAATTTAATTTTGTGCATGTGGATGAAACTGTTTCCAAGAGGACCTAACATTTTTTTCCAAAAGATGCGTATAAATTTGAGTTGTTTCTAGATCAACATGCCCTAAAAGCTCTTGAATAACCCTTAGGTCAGCACCCCTTGCTAACAAATGGGAGGCAAAAGCATGCCTAAATACATGAGGACCATATCCTTCCTGATCAATGCCAATAGCCCTCAATGCCTTTTTAACAACTACAAAAGCAGTTTTTCTTGTTATATATCCCTCTTTCTTCCTGCTTGGAAATAAAAATTTACCTTCAATTTTACTCATGTGTTTTTTAATCCAAGACAAAGCCTCCCTCCCTATTGGAATCTGTCTATACTTACCACCCTTCCCCTTAACCCTTATATAACCTTCCAAAATATAAATATCTTTTATCTCGATCGAAATGGCCTCACTAACCCTAAGTCCGCTTGAATATAGTATCTCCAACAGCACTCTATTTCTTAACTCCAACTCACTCTCTTCAGAATAATACTTAATAGCATTTTCAACTTCTTCTTCAGAAAGGATTTTTGGTAATTTTTCAATCTTTTTTGTTTTGATGTTTTTTCCTAAATTTATCTGAGGTCCACCTCTTAAAAAAACAAATTTCAATAAAGTTCTTACTGCAGATAAAGCCTGGTCTATGGAAGCTGGTGATAATTTTTTATCACTTAAATTCAACATGTACATCTGAACATAATTCTTATCATCACTTCCCAGCTTCCTTGATTCAATTAGTTCAATAAATGTTTTCCAATGCCTTGTATAGGCTTCAAGTGTTTTCGGAGAACAATCTCTAGCCCCCAGCATTTCTCTATAGAGGATTGGTGTTGCATTTTCTAAAATATTTGCAATTTTTTTATTTTTCAATTATCTAGATATTTTTGGCACTTCTTCAATGAGCATATCTATCGCCTGTAGTATATTTTCTCTCGAATTGGCATAAGACAGTCGTATATAACCCTTTCCGTATCTCCCAAAATCCTCACCCGGCAATAATGCAACACCTTTTTCCAGCATGTGGTCACTAATTTTTTTTCCACTTAAATTTGTATTTTGAATATTCGGGAAGGCATAGAAAGCACCTCCAGGATTCTTGCAAGAAAAACCAGGAACGCTATTCAGCCCATCTACTATGAGGGATCTTCTTTCTTTAAACTCTTGGATCATCATCTCGCTTGGATCTTGAGTTCCCCTGATAGCCTCAATACAAGCTGCCTGTGTCATTCCATTCACACATGAAGTATTGTTGTTCATGAACAATCCCAACTTATCAATTAATTTCCTATCAGCTGCAGCATACCCAGCTCTCCATCCTGTCATAGCGTAAGTCTTAGAAAAACCATCAATCACAACAGTTCTTTCTTTCATTCCTGGAATTGTTGCAATTGAAACATGTTTTCCGTCATAGCACATCCTTGAATACACCTCGTCACTTAAAACTGAAACATTATTTTCAATACATAAATTTGATATTATTTCCAAATCCTCTTTTTTTAATATTCCGCCTGTTGGATTTGCAGGAGAATTTAGTATAAGCAATGAAGATCCTTTAATTTCTTTTTCCAGAAAATCCAAGTCAAAGGAAAAACCATTTTTTTCCAAAAGAGGTATTCCTACACCTTTAGCATTTACAAAAGATGCGAGAGAGTGATACGAAGGAAAGCCTGGATCTGGATATAAAAGTTTTGTTCCGGGTTCAACTAAAGCCAACACGGTAGCCATCAATGCTGGTTTCGCTCCAGGACAAACTATGACTTCATCTGCACAAAAATCAACACCCCTTCTTGCTGAAAGATCTTCAGCAATCGCAATTCTCAAATCCATAACTCCCAAAGATGGAGTATATCCATGTGTCCAAATTTCATCTAATGAATTTTTTGCACTTTGGACAATGTGTTCAGGGGTTGGAAAGTCGGGTTGACCAATCTCTAAATGAATTATCTTTTTCCCTCTTGCCTCGAGTTCTTTTGCTTTTGCAAGAACAACAAAAGCCCCTTCGGGCTTTAAACTTTTAATTGCGCGAGTAAATTCCATTGGGAATATTCTAAATTAAGGAATAATATTGTTAAAAAACAATAGAATTCAAATCATGGAAGAACCCTCAAAAGAAACATCTTTGCATGAAAAGTTAGAAAAAGATACAGGTATAAACCTTTCTCCTTTAAAACATTGGTGGTCTGGAGATGGATCAATGTCTTCTAGGAATGTTTGTAAAAATGGTTTATCAAGAATCATTGATAGCATCATAAATAATGATGAATCTATACTTTCATCAATAGACATCTGGTTAATGCAGGATGTTTTTTGTGCAACAGACATTGCCCCAAGTGAAACTGACCTTGAAAGAGTTTTAGAATGGTTGAGATTTGAATCGATAAAAAGAGACATGGCTCCAAAAGACAATCCTATTTTTCAATTTTACAATTCCTTTATTCCTCCTTTGGACACATGGGGAAGATTGCAACCAGCCGATATTGGTTTGGAAAAAATAAAACAAAAAGAAGAAAAGAAAAAAGGATTCTTTCAAAAATTACTGCGTGGTGACGAAGAGGAAGAGGAAGAAAGAATCCCTCTTAGAGAAATTCAAGATCTCCCAGGGTTTTTCACATTTAAAGATTCTCTTGGAGAAAAAGAAGAGTGAAAGTTACATTAATCAAGTCAGGAATCCTTTCCTCCGTTTACAAAGACTTTGAAAGCAGCATGTCTGTTTGCTTAAGGCAATTGGGGATTGACGATGAAACTATACAAAACTGGAGCGACACAGGAGAAGAGGGACCTTATTTAACGGATGAAAAGAAATTTCTTGGTTACACTTTGAGAAATTTATGCATAGCTGAAAAAACAACAAGAAATGACAAATTATTCATAGCAGACCCCGTGCTTTATCAAGTTTATAGAAAAGCTATAAAAAGACTTCAAGACCCTTCTTATGAAAATATAAAAAACAAAATGCTTGAATCTCTTGAAGTTGAATATTCTGGAAGATTCAGGGCTGTAAACATCCTCCATCTCATGAAACTCCAAACCGGAGGTAAAAAATTTGACAGACTCATCATAAGGAAATTAGGAAATGATAGAGATGAAGAATTTGACCCATTGAGAATAGCGCTGCATACTCCACCTGAATTTATGCGGCCAATGTCAGAAATAAAATCTGATCATCCAGATAATCCAATGATTGTCTCATCATTAATCCATAAGGCAGGAGGACAATGTGTTAACTGGGGCTCTTTCAATAGGTGGCTCGGTGGTTATTTGACCATCCAATTAAAAAATGACAACTCCTCTTCTTTCAACAAAACAACAAAAGACTATGCTTTAAAAATCATTGCTCCAGTTGTTCAAGATGCACATGAAAGTAATGCTGAGGTTATTGCTACGCTAGACCCAAGAGGTCTTGAGGCAATTGACACATACCAAGAAACAATAATGAAAGACTTGGGAATTGAAAAAAAACCCTTACCAGTAATGTATGCAACTGATCTAATCAACATATCTCTTGGAATGAGCGCGAACAGAATTGATTCCTCTTCCAGGAAGACTAACTATGAAAGTGTATTCAAAAAATTAGGCCTTTCAACAAGTTAAATACTGAACAATCTATAAAATGAAATACTGTTCAAAATGTGGGAAAGAAAATACATTCAGTTTCATTGATGGAAAAGACAGATATCATTGCAAAAAATGCTTTAGCATACATTACCAAAACCCAAAACCAACAGCAACCATAATATGCATGAAAGAAGAAAAAATACTTCTAGCAAAAAGAGCCTTTGAACCAGCAAGGGGGGAATGGGGTTTGCCTGGAGGATTCATGGAAATGAATGAAACCCTTGAAGAAGCTGCAGAACGAGAGCTTAAAGAAGAGACCAATCTAAGTGGGAAAGTAAGTAATTTAATATCAACCTGCTCCCATTATGGAACAATTTTTGGAGACATATTGTCAATTGGTGTTGAAATGAAGGTTAGTGATTTTTCTAAAATCAAAGCAGGAGATGATGCTGAAGAATTAGGTTTTTTTGACATAAAAAACCTTCCTAAAATAATTTTTTACTGCCATCTTAAATTCATCAACGAGTACAAGGTAAAAAACAATCTTTAGGCATGGAAACTTCTTTTTTAAAAAAAACATTTGGAAATGATTTGTTTTTATCGAAGAGTTCATTAAAAAAATATTCAAAAGATGAAAGTTTAATTTCAATAAAACCATTTGCAATTGTTACTCCAAGAAAAAAAAATCAAATAGTGAAATTGGTTAAATGGGCAAAAAAAGAAAAAATTGGAATCATCCCTAGGGGATCTGGAACAGGTCTTGCAGGCGGGGCTGTGGGCAAAGGGATAGTTTTGGATTTAAAAAAAATGAAGAAAATAAAAATATCTAAAAATGACTTAATGGTTGAATGTGAACCTGGTGTAATTAATTCAGAATTACAGAAAGAGTTAAAAAAATATGGATTTTTTTGGCCTCCTGATCCATCTAGCTGGAAAGAATGTACTGTTGGAGGGAACCTTGCAACTAATGCAGGCGGTATCTCGTGCCTTAAATACGGAGTCACGAACAATTGGGTTTTAAGTCTTGATATTGTTGATGGAAATGGAGATTCTTTCAGGACTGGCAGCAAGGCAGTAAAAGATGTCTCGGGATATGACATAACAAATCTTTTCATCGGAAGCGAGGGGACGCTAGGAATAATAACCAATTCGTATTTAAAAATTCTTAAAATTCCAAAATTCAATGCAACAATGATTGCTACTTATAAAAATTTTGACATATCTGCAGAAAAGGTCGAAAAGATAAGGAATGAAGGATTGTTGCCTCAAGCATTAGAAATACTTGACAATAAAACATTGGAAGCCGTAAACAACCATTACAACTTGAATTTAGGAAAGAATTGCTCGTTGTTACTTTGCGAATGTTCTGGAGACAAGAAAAAAGTTGAAGAAGAAGTTAATAAAATTAAATCAATTATTAAAAAAAATTCAATTGACTTTAGGTACTCGTTTTCAAAAAAGGAAAGAGACGAACTTTGGATGGCAAGAAGGGGGGTATTGGAAAGTTTGAAAGGTTTAGGCAAAGTTCATGTAGAAGATATAACTGTACCTATCGGATCTTTGTCTAAGATGGTAAAAAAAATTGATGCAATTTCAAAAAAATATCAAATTGAAATCTTCACAATGGGGCATGCTGGAGATGGAAACCTCCATCCACAATTCATCATAGAAAAAAACTCTAAATACTTTAAAAAACTGGAAAATGCAAGATTTGAGATATTGAATGAGGCTGTCAAAATGAATGGAACAATAACTGGGGAACATGGAATAGGCTTGGTTAAAAAAGAATCATTTTATAAAAATACAAATTTACTAAAAATTGAGAAAATGAAGAAGATAAAAAATGTATTTGACCCTGTTGGGATAATGAATCCAGGAAAAATATTCAAATGAAAATACTCTCTATATCAAGAACAATAGATGGAAAAGGTGGAATTCGTGCTTCACTTTGTTGGAAATTGGCAAAAAACCTTTTAAGGAAAAGAGAGATTCAGGTTTTATGGATCGCAGGAACTTCAAAAAAGTGGGATGAAAGAAAAATCCTGAATGAAAAAAACGAAAATCATTATCTAAAAATCAACTATATTCAAAATAAACAAGATATTTTTGATTTTTTTACATTTTTGCCAAAACTAACAATGGAAATAAATAAAATCTTGAATGCTGAAAAAAATTTAAATCTAATAATTTTTCCAAAAGAGGACACCCTTATTGCAACAGCTCTAAAATCTGTTGAACATAAAATAAAAATTATTTCGTGGGGCTATTCAGAACCTTTGGAAAAAATAATAAAAAAAATCGATGATGAAAAAAATGAATAATTCCATAAAACAAGAATATTTAAGACTTTCTTTAACTGATAAATGCAACTATAGATGCAAATACTGTCTCCCAGAAGGAAACATCAACTCAATTGGAAATAAAGATTTTTTAACACTTGAAGAACACTTTAGATTATCAAAAATGCTTAATGACCTGATTGGCTTAAAGAAAATAAGGCTAACTGGTGGTGAACCTCTTCTTAGAAAAGGCATAGAAAAACTGATATCGATGCTTTCAACGCTTTCACCAAAACCAGAAATATCAATAACAACAAATGGTCATTATCTAAATGAAAAAATAGATGGATTAATAATGTCTGGAATCAACAACATAAATATAAGTATAGATTCACTAGATAAAGAAAATTTTAGGAAGATGACTGGGAATGGAGATTTAGATAAAGTTTTTCAATCTTTAGAAAAAGCAAAAAAATTAGAATTTAAAAACATAAAAATAAATACAGTGGTAACAAAAGAAAACTTTCATGAAATTCCTGAATTCATTGATTTTTCAAACGATAAAAAAATTGATTTGCGATTCATAGAACTAATGTCTTTTGAAAACATATCTGAATATCATGAAAATCAATACATTTCTGCTAAAGCTATAAATGAGGAGTTAACAAGAATATTCCCAAAGGACACTGAACTTACTGAGTCAAAATTAAGTCCTGCAATTTACAGAAATATAAAAAATTCCAAACAGAGAATAGGCCTAATAGCTGCAGCATCAGATCCTGGATGTCATAAATGTACAAGGTTAAGAATATCATGCAATGGCAAGCTGTCTGTTTGTCTCTACCAGAATGAAGGAGTTGATTTAAAAGCCAAATTGAGAAACAATAAAATCGATGATTTAAGACGAACAATCAAACAAACTATAAAAAGTAAAAGAACATATAATCCTCTACAAACCAAGGAAGAGACCTGGATGTCTTTGTCTCAGATTGGGGGATAGATGAAAATAATAGTATTTGGAACACTCTCTAAAAACTTAGGGTGGAAACAAAAAGAAATACCCTGGAAAAAAAATATGACTCCAGAAGAAATATGGGAAAAAGAAATAAATCTAAATTTCAAGCAAGTTAAACCAGCATTGAATTTTGAATTTTGCGACTGGGATGCAGCTATACCAAAAAATTCTGAATTAGCATTTTTGCCCCCAATGTCAGGAGGATGAAAATATTTCAAAAAGGGAGCCTGAAAGAAACAAAAAGACCTTTCAGTAAATCTTCCGGAGCATGGGTCCTTTTTGAAGGAACCGTTAGAAGCCCTAACAAAGGTAAAAAGGTTGATTTTATAAATTATGAAATATATGAAAAAATGATAGAAAATGAAGGGGAAAAGATCATTGAAGAAGCTAGAGAGAAATGGAAAATTGAAAAAATTTTAATAAAACATGGATCTGGAAAAATAAAACCAAATGAAATTGCAATACAAATTGGAGTTTTGACAAAGCACAGAAAGGAGGCTTTTGAATCAGCAAAATGGATTCTTGACGAATGCAAAGAAAGGCTCCCCATATGGAAAGAGGAGGTGGTAAGTTGAAAATAACACATCTAGATGATGAAGGAAACATAAACATGGTTGATGTTTCAAGCAAGAAAAGCACAATAAGAACTGCAGTTGCTAAAGGGTCAATAACATTCCCTAAAAACATTGCAGAAGAACTGAAAAAAAATCCACAAAGCAAAAAAGGCAATATACTCAATGTTGCAAAGCTAGGAGGAATAAATGCTGCAAAAAAAACATCAGACTTGGTTCTTCTCTGCCATCAAATAAATCTTAAAAATATAGAAATTGAAACTAAATGGCATAAAAGTTCTCTAATTGTCGTATCAAAAGTCGTAACAAAATCTGAAACGGGAGTTGAGATAGAAGCAATAAATGCAGTGATGATAGCACTATTGAACATTTACGACATGACAAAATCACTAACAAAAGAAATTGGGATTGACGATATTCGGCTTGTTGAAAAAACGAAATAAACAACAAATGGAAAAATGGGTCATAACAACTAAAACAAAACCAGAAGATCAAGAAGTTCAAAAGGCAATAGAGATTTCAAAAAAATTTTCTGCAAAATATGTAGAACGAAGAGAAAAAACATTAAAAAAAATATCCAGAGAGAATGAAAAGAAACCTCTTTTGATAATAGATGAAACAAAAGGTCTGAAATCTTATACCCCCAATGAAAGAATATGGAGTTGGCATCCTGGAATGTCTAAGATTCGAATCGGCTCATTGAGAAATAACCTTCCAGACCATCTCTACAGAAGTGTTAAGCCCAAAAGAGGAATGAAGATACTGGACGCAAACCTTGGAATGGCACATGACGCATTGGTTCTTGCATCATGCGATACAAAAATTTTAGGCTTGGAAAAGGACAAATTCATACATCTCATAACTTCAGAAGGTCTAAAAAGATCAGAAAAAAATAAAGAATATCCAAAATTCATAAGAAAAGCAGCCGGGAATATAAAAACAAAATGCATCGACAATGAAGAGTACATAAGAAACTCAAAAAAAAACTTTGATGTAGTTTGTTTTTCTCCAATGTTTCTAAAACCAAAATTCAAATCAGATGACATGCTTCCGCTCAGAGAGCTTGCACTAAAAAACTGGCCAACAAAAAATCTTATAAAAAAATCTTTACAAATGTCAAATAAAGTTGTAATAAAAGTCGAATACAAGAAACACCCCCCCTTGCCAAATCCAACCAAATGGTCACATGGGCAAGGATCAAGAGTAGCATATGCAATATATGAATAAAATAAAACTGGTTTGGACCTATACTGCAATTGCAATATCTCTATATGCTATTTGGGTTTTTAGATCAGATATAAAAAACCTTGAAACAATCGAAAAATTCAATCCTTATCTTATTTTAGCAGGTGTATTTTTTGCTTTCCTGAATTATTTTTTAAGAGCCTATAGATGGCATTGGCTTCTTAACAAAAGTGGTGAAAAAATCAATATTTCAAAATCTTTTTTATCTTTTTTTTCAGGATTTTTTTATACGTTCACACCTGGAAAAATTGGAGAAATCTCAAAAAGCTTACATCTGTATGAATTAACAAAAATACCTGCAAGAAAAAGCATGCCTATAATCTGGATAGAAAGGACAAGTGATGTTGCTGGTGTCGCAATTCTCTCCTTTCCAATAATTATCTACCTATTAACAAATGACAGTAAATACTTTTATGAAAGCTCTGTCTTGATAACATTTGCATCATGGATTTTTGGCTTATTGGCTGCTGTATCTTTATTCTTTATAGGAAAAATAGTGGGAACAAAGATAATAACTAAATCGAATTCAATTGAATCAAAAGAGATGTTTGTTGAAACTTTTTCAAAAACATTAAACCTTCTCAAAGAAAACTTATTCAAACTTGTAGCTTGGGGGTGGTTCGCATGGGTTCTAGAAGGGATCACTTGTTTGCTTTGCTTGAAAGCAATTGGTGCTGAGATTCCATTTGAGTTTATCGAAAACATGTCAGCCTCAATAAGGTTTTATTCATCTTCAATGCTTGCTGGGGCTCTTTCTTTCATC
The DNA here is from genome assembly GCA_964517115.1 of uncultured bacterium. Taxonomy (GTDB): domain Bacteria; phylum UBP7; class UBA6624; order UBA6624; family UBA6624; genus UBA6624. The sequence continues at coordinate 27,392 of CAZFBE010000006.1, read as the reverse complement.
CCTGGAGGGCTTGGAGCAACTGAAGTCACCCTAACAAACCTTTTTATTGCAGCGGGATTGCAAGAAGACATCGCTGCTAGTGGAACATTCCTAACAAGGGTTGCAACACTGTGGGTGGGATTTCCAATTGGAATTATTGCAATAATTAAAATTAACAAAAAAAAGGGAGAGCCCTAAGACTCTCCCCACCCAGGTAAAACTAGGCAAATACTCGATTTAGCCCTCAATTAACCGAAGTATTTAAATACTATACTAATACAAAAGAAAGAAAGTTTCATTGAATTCTTATCTTTATCTTGAAAATAAAGCACTTTCCTTTCTTTTTTACACTTATCAAGGTCTGATTATTGTCAAAACACCATGCAGGAACATCTAAATCTGAAACAGGATCATCAGAAAAAAGTTCAACAATACAGTCTGATTCCAGATTGCCAACAAGTTTTTTTAATTTAATTATTGGCAGAGGGCAAAGGAAGCCTCTAGTATCTAGTTTATGTAATTTTTGCATAACCCCAAGCTTTTGAAAATTTTTCATAAAGATAATCAAGATCTTCTAGCTTTAAATTTAAATCAGGGGAGATAAGAAGGTTTTCCATTGTGCTGATATTTAAATCTTCTAAAATCTGACTCTTTTTTCCAGCTCCAGAGATACATGCAGGTCCTGTTCCAATATAAATACCTTCAAGTGAAAGATTCATCCTGAAAGCATCTAAGTCAATACGATCACTCCACGAAGATAAAGAATGAGGTAGGTGTCTCTTGAATTTAAATTCATTTACTTGCAATTCTTCTTTCAAAAAAATCCCCAAACTCAAAACAGCATCATCCCACTTTCTTTCAATTGAAGATTTGAAATCTTCTTCAAAGGCATGCAATGCAACAGACGCTCCTTCAATTAAACTCAACGATACGCAGCCTCCTCTAAAGCCCTCTTGTTCAACACCTGGAAATAAAGGTTTTAAATTATTATTTTTTGATGCAATAAAGCCAACCCCTGGAGGTCCTCCAAACCTAAAAAAAGAAAAAGTTATCCATTCAGCAAAATCCGATAAATGATTTATTTTTACCCATCCAGCTGAAGAAGAAATATCTAGCAAAACCTTTACCCCTCTCTTTTTAACAGCTGAAGAAATCTTATCTAGGTCTTGGATGAACCCTACCTCGGCACAAGACATTTCCATAAAAAGAACATCACCTTCATCCAGGTTCTCAAATAGAGATAAATCAAAACCATAAGATTTGTCAAACTTTGGGGTTATTAGTTCTGAGTCATGCTTAAGACACAATGTTTTTGCTGAATTTAATAAACTTAAACGCGAACCTCTTGGAACAACAATTCTTTTAGGCTTAATTGAATTTGCTATCAGGTAATGAGATTCCGTTGCAGAACTTGTCCAAACCCCATTTGAAAAATCTTGCCGACCTATAGCCTTCATCATGTTTGTTGTGCATGAATCAATAACTGATGCCGCTTCTTGACCAAGCAAATGCCTAGAAGAAGGGTTTATTGGAGCAAACCTATCTAAAGAAAAAGAAATTTTACTTTTAACTTTCTCAAGGATGTCTATTCCTGAAACAGAATCAAAATTAAAATTTTTATGCATTAACTTACCAAGGGATCCCAAGGTAAGTTCAAATCTCTTCTTCCAAAATGGCCATAACAAGATAATGGTTCGTATGTCCTATTCCATAAATCTAATTTCTTATTGATGTGAAATAGGTTCCAATTTAAACTTTTCACAAAATTGCTAACTTCTTTATCAAGATCATTTCTATTTGTTTTTACGTAAAAAGAAATGGGCTTTGTTTTATGAATAGCATAAGCAACCTGTATCTCCACCCTATCTATCTCCTTTTCTTTAAAAGCCTTGAGGGATTCAACAGCAGCAAATCTAGCATAATAAGCTCCTGACCTATCAACCTTTGTTGGATCTTTTCCACTAAAAGCACCACCACCATTGGGAACATAGCCACCATACGTATCAACTGTTATTTTCCTGCCAGTCAAACCAGTATCCGCAAGAGGCCCTCCTTGCGACCAAGATCCTGAATTTTGAATACAGAACTCGCTTTTGGCATTTAAATGTCCCCCCAAAACATCTTTAATAACTTTTTCTTCAAGTTCTTTTCTTAAAAAACTCAAATCAACGTCTTCATCATGTTGGGTGCTAAGAACAACAGTGTCTACAGAAGGAATGCCATTTTTATAAACAACAGTCACCTGTGTTTTTCCATCTGGCCTAAGCCATGGCAAAACTTTTTTTTTCCTTAATTCAGTTAGTTTTTTTGCCAAATCATGAGACCATGAAATTGCTGCAGGCATCCATGTATCAGTCTCTAGACAAGCGAAACCGCACATCATTCCCTGATCTCCAGCAAACTCTTGACCATCTTGAAGGCCGTGAGGTTTAGCGAGTTCGCTTGTTTGTGTTTGTATATCTTCAATAATCTGAAGTTGGTCCCAATACTTCCCAAAAGACTGTTCGGAATAACCCACATCTGTAAGAACTCTACTGACCAAATTCTTAGATTCTTTTTTTACTTTCTCTAAAAGAAATTCAGAAACTTCGCCAGCAACAATGACGTACCTTCCAGTAAACATAGTTTCTATTGCTGCCTTTACTCCTTCTTTTTTTTCGGAAGAAGATAAAGAGAGGTCCAAAAAAGCATCGGAGAGCTTGTCCGCAAGCTTGTCTGGATGCCCTTCTGTAACAGATTCACTAGTGAACTTTTTCAACAGCACATCCCTTTTATTTCCTGAACAGCTTGAGCAGGTGAATCATGCTTAAATATTCCTGATCCTGAAACGAGAATATCTGCACCTGCATCGAATAAAATTTTTGCATTTTCTTTTGTAACCCCACCATCAATTTCAATTTCAAAATTTAACTCATTCTCTTTCCTGAAAGAATTTAAACAAGCAACTTTTCCTGGTGTAGATTCAATAAATTTCTGACCTCCGAAACCAGGGAAAACAGACATAACAACAATGTAATCAATTTTATCTAGATATGGATAAATATCTTTAACATCTGTATCAGGGTTAATGGCTATACCGCAAAGACAGGAAGTTGAAGATATGGTTTTAATAATAGAAGTTGTTTTATCTGTAGCTTCAATATGGAAAGAAAGAGCATCTGCACCTGCTTGAATAAACTTTTCTACATATTCTTCTGGAGAATCAATCATCAAATGAACGTCTTGAAAACATTGAATCCTGTCTAAAGATTCAACTATTGGTATCCCTATGCTTATATTCGGTACAAACTTCCCGTCCATGACATCGACGTGAATCCACTCAGCACCGCCGTCAACAACAGATTGAATCTGTTTTCCAAGATTTAAATAATCACAACCTAAAATAGAAGGTGCTATTTTCATTCAAAGTAAGAACTCCAAGCTAATTTTCCGCCTTGGCTAATTGTAAGAAAGATGGGCGTATTATTTTCATTTAATATCTTTTTAATCTTGTTTTCAAAAGATGGATGTTTTAAACCTCTTGTTATAACCTCGTCCCAGTTTTCAATTTGTGAACCATACTTTATAACAATCTCAATACCTCCATTGTTTACCCATGTAGGCAATTCTCTAATGTCGAAACTCCAATCTCGAGGTTCATTGACGATAAAAAACAAATCATGATTTATCAATATCGGCAAATTAGCACCATCTTGTGGAAAATGATACATTATTTTCTGCCTAGTATTTTCTTTTGTCAAATATCTTTTCGCCCTAACTGCTCCAGTGATTTCAAAATCTCTTTTTTTCAAAACTTCCAAAGAATCACCTACACTCATGTTTTTAAAATCAGGAAAAATAGATAATTTTGTCTGAAAAGAAAAATACACACTAACTGAGAATGCATCACCTTGATTTATTTTTGAACCTGGATGCGGACGTGTTGAAGCTATCGTTCCTTCAGCAAACTGATTGCTTTGAATTGTTTGAAATTCAGTTGGCCAAATATTCATTTCAACCAATTTTGAAAAGTATTCCCTTGGTTGAAAATTTGAAAAATCCGGAACGATATTTTCTAATTTTCCCGGACTAATCCAAACTTTAATAACATCACCCTTTTTCAAGCTTGACCCCGGCTTGGGTTTTGTTTTTGATATCAATCCTCTTTCCATGTTGTTTTCAGTATCAAAGCCATTCATATCTACAACAAAACCTCTTGATTGGAGCTTGGATAAACCAATACTTTCTGTCTCTCCAACAACATTGGGAATCCGGGAGTCAATTTGACTGAATCCTAATAAATACAAAATCTCGAAAGAAGCCCATATGCTAGCGATGGTCAGTAAGATTCTGGAAAATGGCTCCAGATATTTTCTACTAAATATTGACAAATAATTGAAAACACTTCCTTCAACCAAGGTGTCTTCTTCTTCAGAGATCATCTCTAGCCTTCCTATAAGGGTGGGAAGGAGTGATAAAACTTTTGAATCTTCCCCATTCAATATCTTTTCTAAAACCTTTAACAAATCTCTATTTATGCTCTTTGGAATTGAAAAATTACCAGAAACCAATGGTGGAACAGACCCTGTAAGAATTTTTATAACCAAAACAGCAATATTCTTAATATCAAAAACCTTTTGACCATCTTCAGTTTTTGGCGGAAATCCAAATAAACTTTTTACAGATGTTTTTTCTTTGTTCAATAGGGAAGAATAGTACATTTTTTTTATCGGGAAATCTACCATGTAGGCACCTTCATTATCATCGATAAAAAAAGAGTCCTCATTAATCCAACAATGAGAAAAACCCTTGCTATGCAAACCTGAAATTGAGCGAACAGCTGAAGAAGATACTTTCAACCTTTCAGCATAATTTGGTTTTGCTTTAAGCCAGTCCCTCAATGGATAAAAACTCCTTAAACCATCCAAGATGAATCTGTATTCACCTCTAAAAGAATTTAAACTCCTAAGAGTTAGAACATTTGGAATTGATCTGTTTACTAATTTTTGAAAAATCTTTTCTGAAGATTTCCATGCAAAATTTGGACTTCTTACAGACCAAACAAAAACTCTTTTTTTTTCAAAAATACCCTTGTAAAACCTAAACTGATGCTCTCTGAAAAGTTCTTTGATTATTTTTACTTCAGTTAAATTTTGCATTTGGCCTACTATTTAAAAAATCTCTTCCTGTCATAACCTTTCTTCCCTCAGGCACAACACAACCAACAATCAAAACACCCTTTGATGTTCCAATCATGAGAGAATCTCCCTGTACCTTAACTTCTCCAGGCTGAAAATTAAAATCCTCAGAAAAAGAACTCTGTTTAAGGGTGATCCAACTATCTCCATGTCTGCATTTTGCCCCTGGATAAGGATCTAAAGCTTTTATCAAACTATTTAACTCTTTTGAACCTTTAGAAAAATCAAGTACCCTTTCATTTTGTGTAATACGAGCCGCCCAAGTAACTTCCCCAGATTGCTTTTGTTGATTTAAGTTTAAACTAAAAATATTTTCCCAATTTTTAGTCAAAAGATTTGATCCAACAATAGAAACTCTCTTTTTTGCGGAATTGTAATTATCATTTTTATCTTTGTAATCAAATTCAACACTTCCTTGAAAAAGAATAGGACCAGCATCTAAATCCTTTACCAACTTTATCCAAGAAACCCCAATTTCTTTTTCTCCTGAAATAATAGCTCTTTGGATAGGTGCAGATCCACGATATTTTGGTAAAAAAGATGGATGCAGATTCAATGATCCAAATTTGTAATCCAGCATATTCTTAGGGATCATGTTGCCATAAGAAACAACAATCAATAGATCAGCAACCAGATCAGCACTTGCCTTATCGAAACAATCAATACCTTCTTTGCGAGCATAACCCATAACTACATTTTCATTGAGTTTCATTTTCCTACCACTTCTAGATGGTGGTTTTGTAAGTATCCAGGATGGCTTCACTGGAAGCCTCTTTAATATTTCCAATGACAAATCATCAGAGCCAGCAAAAGCTATTTTAAAAATTTTTCAAAAACCTCTTCTTTCGACAAAGGTTCTCCCTCGCAAAAAAAACTTCCGTCAAGGCCTCTTTCAATAATTAGTTTTCCATCTAGGTGGTCAATCTCATGCTGCAAAACCCTTGCAAAATAATTTTCGGCAGTTATATTTTTCTTATTCATATTTACATCTAGATATGTAACTTTTATTTTTGTTTGCCTTGGAACATCAACTTGCAAATCAGGTATCGATAAACATCCTTCAACATCTATCTCCAAACCTTCTTTCTCTGTTATCAGAGGGTTTAAGAAAATATGTATTTTTTCCGAATCAGGATCATCCTTGCATAAAATCAACCTCATGTTCAAGCCAACCTGAGGAGCCGCAAGCCCAACTCCATTATTTGACCTTAAAACCTCTTTCATTTCTGAAATTGTCTTCTTGGAAATCTTGTCTTTCACGGCAGTACACGGCTTAGTAAGAATTGAAAAATCTTTTGGCAAAGTTTTTAGTTTCATAATTTACCTTCGTAGTAAATTCTAATATTTTGATTTTTGGAAATTAAACTTTTGATGAATTTTTTAAAATCTTTTTCTATTTTTTTAGATTGAAAAATATATACAGCATGATTTTTTTCTTTTCCACGGCTATCAAAAGCTCTTAGAGAGCGTAAATCACTTGCAAAATCTTCTAAATCAATCCCTTCATAAGTAACACCCCTGATCTTCTTCTCGGAAATTATCATTAATATTTCTCCAAATGGAGGATAATCAAATTGTTTTCTTACCTCAATTTCATCTATATAAAATTTAGAAAATTCACCTTCCTCAAAACATTTTATTGGGAACAGCAAAGATTCCTTAGACCCCAAAAACAAATCTAAATCCCTTCTCAAACAAAAGTTATTTACTGCATGGATTTTCCACCAACCATTTTCGTGAGACCTAAATTCATCTCCTATAAATAAATACTTTAAATAAGGTATCCAAATCATATTTTGCCCACAATCATCTCTTAGAAATTCAAAATTAGTAGTTAATAAAACTTTACAAATTCCTTCTTTCATATTCCTTAAAGCCCTTTTTGTCTCTTTTGGTGTTTGCTCTGAACTAATAATCTCAATATCTTCACGAGAAAATCCCTGCATTAAAAACCAATTCAAAAAATACTCTAATCCTTTCTTAAGGTTCTTAAGCCTGTCTCCGCAATTATCACACCTGCTTATCTTTGGCCAAGAATCATCACATTCAATACACCTCAATTCATACTCATGTAGAACCAAAACCTTTTTGCAAATTGGACATTTTGTATATTCTTTGCAAGATTGACAAAAAAGATGCCCTAACCCTTTGAAGGGAACAAGGACACTTATTTTTTTATCTTCTTTTAAACATTGCTTAACAAATTTAACACCACCAACCCCCCCCTCTCTTACAAAATTAGAATTTGATTTAAAAAAACTCTGGTAATCATTGGTTTTTACTTTTTCTAAATAATTTTCAACAGAAGGAGATCCACTTGGCTTAATGTAGGAAATCTCACAATCAAAAACATCTTTGTAAACTTGTAAAAATGTTTTTGAATCCCTAAACCAAGAATGTCGATTTTTTTTATAAAAACTTCTGTAATCAGGATTGCCTTCTTCAAACATGTTGATTTTTTTCAAGTTGGCAAAAGGCAGCCCTATGCTGTCCACAAGTCCAGAAAACTCTAAATCTTCTCCATCTGCAATTCTTAAAATATTTTTTTTAGATTTTGATATCTTTTTTTTACCAAATCTTTCTAAAGTTTTTAAATTTGGAAAAATATTTAAAGTTTGTGAATCGTTTTTTATTTCAGAAGGTTCTATAGGTTCTTTTAGGGGCATAAAAATATTTAATAACGCTCCTGGGGGGATAAAGAAATTTAATAGTTTTATAAAAAATTTATATCTTTTTGAATCCATCTTTGGGCCAATCTTTGAAATGGATTTTGATTCAGAAAAGTGTTTTACTTCTTCAAATACAAGCCCCCAGGTTTTTTGATTATTCCAGTTATTTAAAAATACCCATGTCCCGGGTTTGATACTTCCATTAAAAGAATAGGTCCAAGACCTTAAGCTAAAAAGATCTGATGCAACAAAAACTTTGTAATATCTTATTAAAACTAACTACCTTCACCATCAATTTTTTCTGTTGACTCAAGAAGTTCAGAATCATCAAAAAGCCCTAAGGTTTCTTTAACCGTATTGAATAAACTGTAATCAAAACGAAGATTATGGACATTCAGCCTCTCTTTAACCCATTCAGAATAAATAGGTTCAGCTTTTTGGTTCACAAGAAAATCCATAATAAAGTCTCTTTCAGCCTCAAAAGGAGATTCTTTTTCCGCTTCAAAATTAAGAACTTTAAAAAAATAGAAAAGATTTTTTCCAAGAGAAGGCGAAACACTGATTGGCCCAACCCAAGAACCCATTTCAGTAGACAGAATTTCATTTGCTGCAAAAGGAATTTGGGATTTTATGGTTGCTTCTGTTAAATCCTGACCAACATACCCCCCTTCTAAAGCTGATTGAAAATTTATAGAATGAGCAGCAGCCATTTCTTCAAAAGAACTTCCTTCAAGTAGTTTTGATTCAACCAATTCAGATTCTGAAGAATCGTCTAATTCAATCATTGCCAAACGATACATTGAAGGTCTTGTAAATGCTGCTTTTTGATTTTCTATATAAAAATTTAGCAATTCCTCCTCTGAAGGAACCTTGTTGTAAGTCTCTAATAGCTCATAAGCTATCGCTTTCTGTGTTGTTTCAGACAGGTTTCGGATCCTGAAATATTCTTTTACAAGTTTCGGATCAAAAACTTCAGCATAGTAACTATAAAGTTTTGCATTTGTAGGATTTCCAAATAAGAAACTCTCAAGATCTGATTCTGGGTATTCCAAACCTCTCAAACCTGCTTCTATCTCCATTAATCTGTAAGTAATAATGTCCATAAGGCTAAGAACCCATGGGTCTGTTCCCATTTGCAAATATCTAGAAGAATTTAAATACAAACCTAAATTTATATGATCTAAATATATAGGTTTCTGATTAGCCTCTTCTCCCAAATGTCCAACAACTTTACTGTTGTCTTCTGCCCAAACCTGAAAACAGAAGAAACAAGCAAAAAATAAAAAAATCCTTTTTTTAATCATTTTTATCTCCAATAATATTTAATATTTTTTCAGCCAAAATCATTTTATCTACATTTTTGAATTCTGTTGAACTTAAACTGGCATCAAAAAACTCAACATCTGTATCTTTTTTACCAAAACAATTTGAAGAATTGTTTGTAATTACATAATCAGCACCTTTTTTAAAAACTTTTTTTGCAGCATTCAGGGAAGAATCTTCACTATAGACAGAAAATCCAATTACTTTTCCACAAATTTTGTACTTCGTTTCTAATATATCAGGACTTTTTTTCAAATAAACATCCTCTTTAAACCAATCATCCTTAGAAGGCTTTCCTTCTTTTCTGGTTCTAAAAGAAAAATCAGTAACAGCAGCTGTAAAAAATCCGTAATCATAACTACCTTCAATTGAATCTTTCATTTCTTCAGAAGACGTAACATCGATTCTTCTTATTCCTTCCGGAGACCTTGGAGTTCCAGGTCCCGCAATCAATGTAACATCAGCACCCTTCAACCAGGCGTTCAAAGCGAAAGAGAAACCCATGTTTCCTGTTGAGGGGTTTGAAAAAAATCTAACATCGTCAATAAACTCTTGAGTTGGCCCAGCGGTAACTAAAACTGATTTTTTTTCAAAACTTTTATCCGAAAGGTGAAAAAGTATTTCGTACAATATCATTTCCAAATCAGGCAACCTGCCCAAGCCCTCCTCCCCGCAGGCCAAAGAGCCTTCTTCAGGATCCATAAAAGAAAAACCTCGTTTTTTTAAATCTGAAATATTTTTTCTTATAGCAGCGTTATTCCACATGTTTGTATTCATTGATGGGATGAGGAGAACTTTTGATTTTTTTGCCAAAATAATATTTGAAAGCAAATCATCAGCCAATCCAGAATTTAATTTTGAAATGAAATGCGCAGTTGTTGGGCATACCACTATCAAATCACAAGATCTCTCTAGGTGTATATGGGACATGGGATCTTCCCAAAGATCAGAATAAACCTTCTTGCCAATCAAGCCTTCAAAAGAAGTCTTTCCTACAAATTTCTCTGCACCTCTTGACAAAACAATCTCAACATCAATATTTTTTGCTCTTATTTTTCTTATTAAGTCTGGAGTTTTATACGACGATATGCTTCCCGTAACCCCAATTAAAACTTTCATAATTGAAATCTCAAAAAAAGATTAAATTTCGTTTGAAGGAATCTTTTCGTAATCATCAGGAAATTGATTTTTTGGCACAAAAGCTTCATCGGGAATCTTAGGTTTAATCTGACCAGCTAAAAATTCAGCAATTGCAACCTGGACATAACCAACCTCTTGTAAATCCTTATCTCCCAAATCTACCCTGGGCAAATCAAGTCTTGACTCAAGGTCATTAGCTCTTTTTGCAATAATTTCAGTCACAACATATCGATTTGGAAAAATTTTCAACAAATCTTCAATTGCAACAATTCCTCTTATGTTGTCAGTGCCGATAATGTCTTCGTATCTTGGTTTTTCTTCGCTCATAAGTTCCTTTATTGTACTATGAAGCATTTAAAAAATTTTCAACTATTTTCTTTAAATCAACCTTGCAACTTCTTAAATTTTCATTTACAACTCGATAATCTGCATTCGAGGCCCAAGAAATTTCACTTTCCAGTAACCGAATCCTCTTGTTTAAACTTTCTTCCGAATCCTTGTTTCTTTTTTCCATTCTTTCAAATATCGATTCTTTAGACGGAGGCAATAAGAAAATAACAATAGAATTTTTAAATAACTTTTTTATACTTTTTGAACCCTGCACATCAAGAATTATCAAAGAATTACAAAATTTAAGAGAATTTGAAATATCTTTTTTCAAAACACCGTAATAATTTCCATAAACATTTGCATGTTCAGCAAATTTTTCTTGAAGTATAAGTTTTTTAAAAAAATCTCTAGAAAAAAAATTATAGTCAACTCTATCAACCTCGCCATCTCTTATTTCTCTTGTGGTACATGTGATCACCCTTCTTAAACGAAGTTCTTGAAGTAAATAATCAGCCAAAGTAGTTTTTCCAACCCCAGAAGGTCCGGTTATTACAATCAATTTTGACATCTATTAAAAATATATTACACTTGAAATTAAATTTTGAGTTAGTTACAATCCTCTTAATGAGCCCAAATGAAGACATAAATTTGAAAGGCTGGCAAGATGTTCAAGAAAATCATCTGAATATTGGTTCTGTTGTTAACCCCTTGATGGAAGAAATAAACGATTTAAAAAAATCTTTAGAAAAAATAAAGGATGAAATGGGAAAATTTGAAGCATTTGAAGGAGCCCGAGGAGTCCTCCACCTTTCAGAAAAAGTTAATGACTTTGAATCATTTTTGAATTCTTGGAAAGGAGAACTTGAAAAGGTTGAAAAAAACAGAGTCCAAAAAAATTCCATAAAACCAATGTTAGTGGTTTTTGATGCGTTACAAAGAGCTGAAGATTTCCTAAAAAAAACAGGAAAAAATCAAGAAGTTTTATCAGGAATAGAAGATGTAACAAAGCTTTTTGAAAAACAACTAGTCACGCTTGGCTTTTCCGCAATAAAGCCTGAAAAAGGTGACACTTTTGACCCAAACAAACATATAGCAGTTGGAACAGAAGATGGCCCAAGTGGAAAAATAGTTAAAGTTTACCAAATTGGAATTGGCCATGAGGGAAAAATAATGAGAGCAGCTGAGGTTTCAGTAGGTAAAAATTAGGATTTATTTGGCTGATTCATATAGTTTTTAAAAAATTAAGCATTTTTTTTGACAATCAAATTACTTTTAATTTTATAATTGGTAAATTGGGAGGTTTCTTATGAGAAACATATTAGGTATTGATTTTGGCACAACAAACAGTCTTATTGGCTATTTGGATAAAGACACCCCTAAATTGATTCCCAATTCTAGAGATTCTCTTTTGACCCCAAGTGTTGTTGGAATGTCTGAAACAGGAGATCTTCTTGTTGGGGAAGCTGCCAAAAACCAATCAATTGCATTCCCAGATAGAACCGTTTCTTCTATAAAGAGAGTTTTAGGAGAAGACAAAGTGATAACCTTGGGAAAAGAGCAGTTTACACCACAGGAAATTGCTGGAGCAATAATAAAAAGATTAAAACTGGATGCTGAAGAGCACCTAGGAGAAATCGTTGAAGAAGCGGTGATAACCGTTCCTGCTTATTTCAGCGATGCACAAAGACAGGCTGTAAAAGACGCTGGTGAAATAGCTGGGTTTATTGTTGAAAGAATATTAAATGAGCCCACAGCTGCGGCTCTAGCATATGGTCTCAACAGCGAATCTAAAGACACGATAATGGTGTACGACTTTGGTGGGGGGACTTTCGATGTGTCCATTATTAGGGCAAGAGAAGGCGCATTTAGGGTACTAGCTACAAATGGAGATGTCCAATTAGGTGGAGATGACATGGATTGGGCAATTGCAGAATGGCTGAAAAAAAACTTTAAAAAAGCTGAAAAAGTTGATTTAGAAGGAAAAGAAATAGACGAAATACAAAAAAGAGTTATCCAGCAAAGATTAAAAGATGCTGCTGAAACAGCGAAGAAGGACCTTTCAGAACATCTTGAAACAACAATCAACCTTCCTTTCATATATACCGAGTCAGAGGAACCAAAACACTTAAAAACAACACTAACAAGAACTCAAATGGAAGAGATTGTTGAACCTTTAGTCGAAAGAACAAAAAAACCACTAGAACAATCTATGAAAGATGCGAAGTTGAAATTCGAAGATCTTGATTCGATTCTTCTGGTAGGTGGAACAACAAGAATGCCAAAAGTAAAACAATTTGTTGAGGATTTAGTTGGAAAGCCCCTTGGACACAAGGTTGATCCTGAGCAGTCGGTTGCACTTGGTGCTGCAATTCAAGCTGGAGTAAAAAGAGGGAAATTGGAAGAAATGGTTATTGTAGATGTTGCCCCACACTCACTTGGAATAGAAGTAAAAGATGGTAAATTTTCAGTAATTATCCCTAGGAATACAGCAATCCCTTGTTCAAAAAAGAAACCTTACGTTACAACACAGGACATGCAAACAGAAGCACAAATAACAGTTTTCCAAGGAGAGAAAGAAGTTGCTTCAGCAAATGCCAAACTAGGTGATTTTGTTTTTTCTGGAATAGAGGGAAATGATGCTGGGAAAGCTCTAGTTGATGTCCTTTTTGATTATGACATAAATGGTATTGTCAAAGTTACGGCAAAAGACAGAGCCTCCAAGAAGGAAAAATCTGTTTCCTTTAAAACGAGCCAGAAAAGATTAAGCCCAGAAGAGGTTAGAGAAGCTCAACTTGAAATAGGAGTAAGAACTTCTCAGAAAGAAAATGAAATAGGAGAAACCTCAGAGGCAAATGCATTAATATACGAAGCAGAAGCTTTTATAAGAGACAGAAAAAAATTCATTGGAAAGCCAACAAAAGATTCATTAAGGACAGCAATAGCCAATCTACAAAGAGCCATTGACCACGATGAAGACAAGGTAAAAAGCGAAATTGAACACCTCCAGATAATTCTATCTGATGCCGAAATAACCGTCATGTCTGCTGAAGATGGAATAAAAGAAAAAGAAGAAAAGAAAACTGAATAGTTTCTGATGTCAAATTTAAATAAATTTAATACAAAATTAGAACAATATCTTGACTTGATTGAAAAATCCTTAAAATCAAATGACGAGACCGTTAAAAAACTAATAATTCAAATTGCTCCTTTTGTAACAAGGGAACACGAAGAAAGATTTAAAAATCTTGCAGCTTTGAATGCGATAGATGAAAACAATCCCGCTCTTGCAGAAAAGCTTGATGGTAAAAATCCCTTAATAAAAACCGAAATAAAAAAACTTACTGTAAAAAGGCTGGATTCATTGTTGGAAAAAAGAAAAAAACAACTGGGTCTTTAAAAACTGGAAAACCAAATTAAGTCTGAAAGAAACTCTTTTATAAAGAGATTGAAATCCTTAAAAAATGAACAAAAACGTAAAAAGGCCAATATCGTCAAAATAGAGGGAGAAAGACTCCTTAAAAATAGTATCGATCAAGGATGGCTTCCTGAAATAATAACTACTAAAAAATATGCAAAAAGATTTGAAAATAAGAACTTTCAAAAGATATTTGTAGCAGAGGAAAAATTAATTAAAAAATGCATGAGTATTCCAAAATTAGAACCAATTATTGGAATAGGAAAGTATCCTATAAAAAAAAATATTGACTATAAAAAGGATATGGTTGTTTTCTTCTCGCAAGATCCAACAAACATAGGCTCAATAATACGTACAAGTTTAGCGCATGGTATTGATAATTTTCTATTCTCTCAAAATTCTCCAGATCCGTACAACTTAATAGTTTTAAGAACTTCTGCTGGTGCTTCATTTGGTATAAATTATTCAAAAATGAATAATGAGGAATCTTTAAAACTACCTGAACATAAATTGATTTTAGCAACTGCTCATAGTGGTAAAAGAGTTGAAGATATAGAGTTGAAAAATGAAAAAATTTGTCTTATTTTTGGCAATGAATCCAAAGGGATCCCAAGGTCATGGGAATCCAGGGGTGAAAAAATAACTATTCCAATTAAAAATATTGAAAGCTTAAGTGTTTCAGCAGCTGCAGCAATAATTATCAACAAAATCACAAAATGACTATATAATAGGCGAACCTTTTTGTCTGTAAATTACAGATCATTAGACCATAAGGAGGAGAAAAAATGTCTTATAAGTTTCCAGAGCGCCCCATTCAAAAGCGCTCATACGAGTTGGCTCTCATACTCAGTCCAGAGAATAGCCAAGAAAATTTATCTATTGTTAAACAGGTAGAAAAAACAATCAAATCCAACAAAGGAAAAATCACTACGAAAGATTCATGGGGAGTAAAAAGAATGGCCTATGCAATTGACAAATTTAAAGATGGTGATTACACATTCTTTGTAATTGATATAGATCAAAAAACAAAAAAAGAGATAGAGACATTCTTAAAAGACAGTGAAGGGATTTTAAGATTTAGATTTTTCAAAAATTCAAACTATAAATCTCCAATAATAGCAGAGAAGCCAAAGGCAGAAGAGAAGCCAAAGGCAGAAGAGAAGCCAAAGGCAGAAGAGAAGCCAAAGGCAGAA
>CAZFBE010000006.1:0-12066 GCA_964517115.1 uncultured bacterium | reverse complement strand
GAGAAGCCAAAAAAAACCTCTTCTGAAAAGGAGGAATAGAAAATGCCAAGAATTACGCACCCGTTTAGAGAATTAAAAAAGAAAAAAGAAAGAGAAAAGAAAAAATCTCTTAGAGTGATAAGAAAAAAAAGTTACTTTAAGTTAAATGACTCCCTGGATTATAAAAATCTAGCAAGCCTAAAGCCTTTTCTTAATCAAAAATGGTCTATAAAGCCAAGAAAGCAAACAAGGCTTTCTCGTAGAGATCATGCTTTAGTTGTAAAAACAATAAAGCGTGCTCGTGAAATGGCCATCATCCCCTATTACCAACATCATGATGAATATGGTCTAAATTTGGGGTACAGAAGATGAAAGTTATACTTTTAGAACAAATTCAAGGCGTTGGAGAAACTGGGGAGTTGAAAGATGTTTCCGATGGTTTTGCACTTAATTATCTTTTTCCAAAAAATTTAGCTACAAGAGCAACCGGTGAAAAAATAAACGAACTTAAGACATTGGCTCAGAAACTCCTCCAAAAAGAAAAAGAAAAGAAAGAAAGCCTGAAAGAGCTTTTGAAAAAGGTAAAAAAAATAAAAACTATCAAGATAGAGGCAAAATCTGGACCAAAAGGAAAATTGTTTGGATCGGTCAATAAAAAATCAATTTGTGATTCAATTCTAAAATCCAAAAAAATAGATTTGTCAAAAAGTTACATCTCTATGAATGAAGAAATAAAAAGTCTTGGTAAATACAAAGTTCAAATCAAAATTCCAGATGAAAAAGAATTTGAAATATCGGTAGAAGTCATTGAGCAAGGATAAAAAAAACTCAATTCTTTATAACGAACTAGCTGAAAAATACATCCTCGCAACTTACATATCAGGAAAAAGACTTTTTGTTGAAGATGCTGGATTAGTGCCACAGATTGAATGGTTTTTTGAATACTCACACAAAGAAATCTTCAAATCGATAGAAGCCCTGGAGTCAGAAGGCATTGAAGTTGATTTGATCTCCTTGACAAGGAACCTCAGGGAAAGAAAAAAACTAGAAAAAATTGGCGGAGAAAATTATCTTTTACAAATTCTTGAAGACAGCCCCATACAAAGCCGTGTTGAAAATGCACTTAAAACTCTAAGAGACTTATATTTGAGAAGGGAGGTTTCAACGATAGCAAAAGAAACAGTCCAAGAAGCGCTTGATGAGGGGAAAAGTATTGCTGATCTATTTAACAGCTTTGAAGAGAGGGTTACAAAAACAGAAACAGTTAGATTTCCAACAACACTACAGCCCTTGAGAGAAAAACTTCAAGAATTTATTGACGGGGTAATGCACCCTAAAAAACAAAGTGAGATTCTTTGCGATCATGAAAAGCTTAATGAAATGTTAGGTGGATTAAGAAGAAATAATCTAATCATATTAGCTTCAAGACCTGGAGAAGGAAAAACTGCCCTTGCTTTAAACATGGGGTTCCAAGTTGCAGTTAGGTCAATGCTTCCAGTAGCATTTTTTTCCTTAGAAATGGACAAAACACAACTTCTCACAAGGATACTTGCCAATGAAGGAACCCAGCAAGGGCTTGATCCTGCATTCAAAGCTGAACAAAAAGACATATACAGCTCAGAAGAAAAAGTAAAACTAGCTTATTCTGTTCATGATGCTGGAGTATTAACATTAGATGCAATTGAACAAGCAAGAAAGAAATTCAAAAATAAAAAAAATATTTTTAATACAGCAAAATTAAGACAAGATGAACAAGTGAGGGTAGGAACTCTTTTAAGTAGCAATAGATTTAGCAATTTTGATCATTTGCTACATGTTACAGACGAACCGGATCTTACCGTTGCAGAAATTAAAATAGAGTGCTCAAGATTAAAAAGAGAGAAAGGAACCTTGGGGCTTGTTGTAATTGATTATTTACAACTTTTACGCAGTAGCGAGAAAAAATATGGATCAAGAGTTGATGAAATTACAGCAATATCAAGATCTTTAAAAATGCTAGCCAAGACCTTGGACTGCCCTGTAATAGCCATATCACAACTATCCCGAGGCATTGACATGAGGGAGAAAGGAAAAATGCCTGGAACATCTTTTGACGTAGATCCAAGACCAAGGCTTTCAGATCTTAGAGACTCAGGATCAATTGAACAAGATGCCGATAGTGTAATTTTCATTTATGACCAATACAGGAAAAGAAAACTTGGAACCGATAACCAATCAAGAGCTCAGGTAATAGAGGAAAGACATGGCCTCGAAAGAGGTTATTCGCCTGTTTCATTAATGATTGAAAAAAATAGACATGGAAGAACGGGAAAAGTAGATATGATATTTTTGAAATCAGCAATGTATATGCAAGAATTTGAATGGTCAAAAATGAAAAGAGAAACTCATCTATGAAAATAGGAGTTATAGGTAGTGGGGGAAGGGAGCATACTATCTCATGGGCATTTGAAAGGTTTGGACATGAGGTTTTAGTTTCTCCTGGAAATGGTGGAACCTCACATTTAAAAAAATTTGAAAAAACCCTAAAAGAAAAATCTTTTGACCTTGTTGTTATTGGGCCAGAACAACCTCTTGTTGAAGGTCTTGGAGATGAAATGAGGAAAAAAGGCATACCTGTATTTGGACCAAACCAAGATGGAGCCTTGCTTGAAGGAAGCAAGTCTTTTGCAAGGGATTTTTGTAAGAAATACAATGTTAAATCTCCCGAAAATATAACATTTGACAATCTGAAAGAAGCAATTCAGCATATAGATAAAACACAAGGTCCATGGTTTATAAAAGCTGATGGTTTAGCAGGGGGAAAAGGAGCTTTTCCTGCTGAAAATGCAACAATTGCAAAAAAAATTTTAGTAAGTCTAATTGAAAATAAATCACTTGGAAAAGCTGGGGAAACTGTAGTTATTGAAGATTGGATGATTGGTCCAGAACTTTCAGTACATGTTTTAGTAAATAGAAATTCGGACCCAAAAATACTTCCTTTTTCAAGAGATCACAAAAGACGTTTTGACAATGATAAAGGTCCAAATACCGGAGGGATGGGTGCTTATGCTCCTGTGGAAGATATGGGGAACCCCAAAAATAACCTTCTTTTAGAACTCGTAAAACCTTTGGTTAAAAATTCAATCAAAGGTTTAGAAAAAGAAAATATTGATTATCGTGGAGTCCTTTACCTTGGAATGATGCTGACAAAAGAAGGCCCGAAACTGCTTGAATACAATGTTAGATTTGGGGACCCCGAAACACAAGTTTTAATTCCACTAATGAAAGGAGACCCAGCTGAAACATTTTTAGCGATTGCAAAAAATGAAAAAATCAAAGAAAAAGAAATTAATGACACCTCAAAAGCAGCCTTAACAATTGTTTTGGCAGCAAATGGATATCCAGAAAAAACTGAAAAAAATATCAAATTGACTGCGCCAGAAAAGCCGGGCAGTCCAGATATAGGAAAATCTTTAGTTTTTCATGCTGGAACAAAAAACAACAATGGAGAACTTCTATCAAATGGCGGAAGAATCCTGAATGTTACTGGAATAGGAAGAGATTTAACCGAAGCTAAAAAAGTTGCTTATGAAAAAATAAAAAAATTACAAGTAAAAAAAACATCTTTCAGAAATGACATTGGGTTGAATATCTGAATGATTCATTTTGTTCTTGGAAATCATTGGCTAATAACAAAAAAGAAGAAGAAATTAAGAAAATTAAACAACATCGATAAATCGAAGATCAAAGATTTCAAGTCTGAAGAAATCTTTTCTGACTCTTTTTCAAACATTACAGCTACACTAAATCAGTCTTCAATGTTTGGAGGAGGCTCATGGGTAGAAACAAACGATTTAACAAAACTGATAAAGGGCTTTTCTCAGAAAAAAAACATATTGTGCAAAGAAAAATTCAAATTACTTATCCAAAGTTCAACTGAAGGAAATTGGATAATTTCAGAAGAAAAAAAAGATTACGAAGGCAATAAAAAAGTCAAAAAAGAAATAAAAGATTTTTTAAAAAAAATAGAAAATGAAAAAAATATTCAAATTCATTTAGAAGAACTACCAACAAACTTCAAAAACTCTCCCGATTTAGAAAAATACATATCAAAGGCACTATCTTCTAGTGGATATAAATTTTCCAGAAAAACCCCAAATAAACTATTAAACCAAGTTGGTTTTAATCTTGCTTCAATAGATCAAAGCATAGAAACTTTAAAAATGCTTGGTTACGAGAAGCAAGAAATTAAAGAAGAGGCAATAAGTTACTTGCCTAAAAATTCACAATCAACAGTCTTTAAAATTGTAGATTTGATAATAGGGAAAAGAATCATTGAAGCAAAAAACTTAGTTTCCGACCTCAAAAGAACTGGAGAAGAACCTTTTTCGATTTTGAACTGGATAACACAAGAATGGAAAAGATTGGCCTTGGCGAAAAATGGGAATAACCAACTCTTGAAAAAAGACCTGGGACCAACTATGCTTTGGAAATCATCAAAACTAACGTCAAAGGCAAAAAGTGTACCAGGGGAAAAAATCACAAAAGGTTTCAAACTTTTATCAAAAGCTGACCTTGATTTAAAAACTTCAGATGTTGATCCTTGGATAATTATTGATTCTTTAATCTACAATTTGTAATTATTATGTATTCAATCAAGAATCTAAAGCAAGAAAAAGATGGAAAAATAATCTCTATCCTTTTATGGGTACAGACAATTAGGAACATGGGTAAAATATCCTTCATCTCCGCAAGGGATGGCACAGGAACAATTCAAGTAGTTGTAACAAAAGATACCGAAGGTTCAGATCTTGTTGAAAATATCTCAATAGAGTCTGCATTAAATATAACTGGAGTGTTGAAAAAAGATTCCCGGTCTAAATATGGAATGGAGATAAAAGCTGAAAAAATTAATATTCTTAACGAAAGTTCTAACGAGTATCCAATACAGCCAAAAAAACACTCTGCAGCTTTCTTATTAGAGAATAGACACCTTTGGATAAGAACACCTAAACAAGCTGCTGTACTTAGGATAAGGTCAACGATTGAAGTTGAAGCTCAAAATTGGCTAGATTCTCAAGGGTATTATCGTGTTGACTCTCCAATACTAACCCCAAATGCATGTGAAGGAACAACAACTCTTTTTAATCTTGAATACTTTGAACAAGAGGCTTACCTTTCTCAAAGTGGACAACTTTACAATGAAGCAACTGCGTTGGCACTGGGTAAAGTTTATTGCTTTGGCCCTACCTTCAGGGCAGAAAAAAGCAAAACCAGAAAACACTTAACGGAATTTTGGATGCTTGAACCAGAGGCAGTTGGGTTGGATTTAAATGGTTTATTGGAACTTCAGGAAAATCTATTTGCAGCCTTGGTTAAAAAAGTATTAGAAAAAAACCTAGACGATTTAAATATTCTCGAAAGAGATACCTCTAAACTGAAAAAAATAAAAACACCTTTTCCAAGAATTCACTACATTGAAGCTTTGAAAATTCTTGAAGAACTAGATTTCAAAGTAAAGTTTGGCTCAGACTTTGGATCAGAGCATGAAGAAGCCTTGGCTGAACATGTGAATCACCCATTCTTTATAACAAACTTTCCTTCAGCATGTAAGGCTTTTTATATGGCTATAGATCCAGAAGATGAAAGGTTGACTCTCTCGGTAGACCTTTTGGCTCCAGAAGGTGGAGGGGAAATTACAGGAGGTGCCGTAAGGATAGCTGATCCAGCATTGCTGGTAGAAAAAATAAAAGAAGAAGGATTGAATCCAGAAGTTTTTTCTTGGTATCATGATTTAAGAAAATATGGAGGAGTTCAAACAGCAGGATTCGGTATGGGGCTTGAGAGAATGGTTAGATGGGTAACTGGAATACACCATGTAAGAGCGACAATTCCCTTTCCAAGAACAATAGATAGAATTTCTCCATAACAAAATGGTTCTTGTAAACAAAAAATCGAAAGAAGACTTGGAAAATGACCTTCAGAAAGAACTTTTTGAGAGAGTTACCTATTCTTTTTATAAATACAAAAAAATAAAAGAGCTTCCAGGAATTAGAAACCAAATCTTTTCTGAGTTTTCAAACTTAAAGATATTAGGAAGAATATATCTTGCAAAAGAAGGAATCAACGCCCAAATAAGTATTCCTAAATTCAATTTGAAAAAATTTAAAAAACTAACCAAAAAAATCAACTTGCTAAATGATATTTTTTTAAACAAAGCAATACAGGATGGAAACTCTTTTTTCAAACTAACTATAAAAATAAAAAATGAAATTGTTGCTTATGGAATCAATGAGAACGAGTACAACATTGAAAAAGTTGGGAAGCATCTAGACCCTAAAGAATTTGATGAAAAAATAAAACAAGGCAAGGCGATTACTGTTGATGTTAGAAATTATTATGAAACTGAGATTGGTAGATTTGAAAATGCAATTTACCCCGAGGTAAGAAGGTCAAACGAAATTCTTCCACAAATAAAAAAAATGCTGAAAGGAAAAGAAGATTGTGAAATACTGATGTATTGTACTGGTGGTATAAGGTGTGAAAAAGCAAGCTCTTACTTGATTAAAAATAATTTTAAAAATGTTTACCAATTGAAAAACGGAATCGTTAATTATGCTAATTATGTTAAAAAGAAAAAAACAAAATCAAAATTTATAGGAAAAAATTATGTCTTTGACCATCGACTTGGAGAAAGGATAACAGAAGATATCCTCAGCAAATGTCATCAATGCGAAAAAGAGTCTGACAATCATAACAACTGTGAAAACGACTTATGTCACATGCTTTTCATCCAATGTAAAGAATGTTCGAAAAAATATGAAGGATGCTGCTCAAAAGAATGTTTAGATTATTTGAAATCAGAAAAAAAAGACAACGAAAAAGCAAAGAGAGATTTTGTCAAATACATTAAAAAGAGGAATAAGGGGTTAGTCAAACCAAAATTGACAGAAATCAAGAAGACTCTTTAAGAGGTCCTTTTTATTTTTATATCCTCAAAAGCATCACGGACTACAGATATATCATCATCATTTATTCCTATATGAAAAACAGCTCTTAAATGAGTGCTGGAAGCTGGATGTATTAAAACATCCGCCTTTTTTAAGGATTCAACTACATTATCTATATTTTCATCCAGCTTGTCAACAGAGATGTAAAGCATATTTGTTTCTACAGGATCAACATCATATCCAAGGCAATCAAGATGTTCTCCAAGCTTTTTCGCTCTCCTGTGATCGTTTTTCAATCTGTCTATATTGTTATCTAAGGCAAACAGCCCAGCCGCAGCCAACAATCCCGTTTGTCTCATCCCCCCACCAAACATCTTCCTGAAACGATGAGCCTTGTCGATAAATTCTTTGGACCCGCAAAGAAGACTCCCTATTGGACAACCCAAACCTTTAGACAGGCAAAAAGAAACAGAATCAAAACCTTCTGCAATCTCTTTTACACTATTTCCAGACTGAATTGAAGCATTGAATATTCGAGCACCATCAAGATGTGTCTTTAATTTTTCGATTTTTGCCAATTCTGTAATTGAATGTAAAAGATCCAAAGGGTAAACAGTGCCACCACCTGCATTTGCCGTATTCTCTACACATATCAACTTAGTTTTTGGGTAATGAGACAATCCTCCAGGTGGGCGTATTGCACTTTTGATACCTTCAAGACTCATTATCCCTCTTTCCCCTTTCACCAATCCAACAGATAGCCCTGACAATGCCGCGTAAGAGCCTCCTTCATACATGTATATGTGGGAACCTTGCTCAAGAATTATCTCATCACCAGGCTCTGTATGTGTCCTCAAGGAAATTTGATTAGCCATTGTTCCTGATGGAACAAAAAGAGCAGACTCTTTTCCTAACATCTTTGCTGATTTTTCTTGTAATGAAACAGTTAACTCATCATCACCAAAAACATCATCACCAACTTTTGCAGCTGAAATAAAATCTCTCATTTGCCTTGTTGGCTTTGAGACAGTATCGGATCTTAAATCAATTACCAAGCTAATCTAATGGGCTCCAATCAAGACCCACTCCATCCTCAATTGCCTTTTCCAAAACTATATTTGCAGTTGCCATGTCCTGGATAGCAAGACCTGTTGAATCAAAAAGTGTTAAAGAATCCTTAAAAGAGCTATCCTCCAAAGCTACAATTGTTCCAATCTCTCCAGCAACCATATCTTTAGAAAACCACCCTTCATGGCAAGGGACATTAATCTCTCCTGAATGACTTGTTTGTGTCCAGTCATCAACAATCACATTACACCTCTTGATCAAATCACCATCAACCTCTTGCTTTCCCTCAGCATCAGCACCTATGGCATTGATGTGAGTATGGGGCCTCACAACCATATCTTTCATAACAACAGGCTTTCTAACAGGGGTTGTAGTGATTAAAACATCTGCATCACATGCATCTTTAAGGGAGGTAACACTCAAGTCTAAATTTGGCGAAACCTGATACAGCCATTCACTCAGTGAGTCTATAGCATCTTTATTTGGATCAAAAATTTTCACCTTTTCAACATTCATAACCTCAAAATGAGCTTCCATTTGGTATTTAGCTTGGACCCCAGCACCAATTAATCCAATCTCGGTTGAAGATTCCTTTGCAAGCCACTTCGAAGCCACTCCTCCGGCTGCACCTGTTCTTATTGCAGTTAGCAATCCTGCATCCATAACTGCAACAGGAGAGCCTGTATTTGGGTCATTCAGAACACACAAAGCCATTACTGTGGGGAGTTCTTTAAATCTATTTTCAGGATGAACAGTAACAATTTTAACACCAGCATTTTTTCCTGGAAGATATGCTGGCATAGATCTCAAATCTCCATTCTCTTTATCAAAAATTAAATAGGATTTTGGAGGCATTTGAACTTCTCCCCTTCCCCATGAACCAAATGCACCTTCAACAGCCTGCAAAACATCCTTCATTTTTAAAATATTTTTTACTTCAGTTTGATTTAATAATTTTAAATTATTCACAAGTTAACTCCTTTTTATTGAATTTTTTTTGTAACACCTCAGGAAGAACAACAGATTTTCCATTCCAGCAATGCTCTAAAATAGCAGCAATCAATCTTCCAATAGCTAAACCTGTTCCATTAAGTAGGCAAGGATAAAAATTTTTATTTTTTTCCTTGCAGAAAACACCTGCTCTTCTAGATTGAAAGTCATTACAAATGCTGATTGATGAAATTTCCATCCAACTTCCATCAGAAGGCATTGGTATCTCTAAGTCGTATGTAGCTGAAGAAGCAAAGCCTAAATCAGCAGCACCTAGCAATCTTCTTCTATATGGAATTTCTAAAATTTCCAATAAACTTTCTGCATTTTCTACCAAAAAATCTAATTCTCTTTTAGAGTCTTTGGCATCAACAACACTAACCATTTCTACTTTTTCAAACTGATGTACCCTGATTAACCCCTTTGTTTTGATCCCATAACTTCCAGCCTCTCTTCTGAAATTGGGTGTCCAGGAAGTAAGCCTAAAGGGTAAATTTTCTATATTCAAATCCTCATAAGCAAGTAAATTAACCAATGGAACTTCTGAAGTTGGTATCAACCAATGACCATCTTCGGTTTTGTAGGCTTGATCAGCAAACTTTGGAAGCTGCCCGCTTCCAAGCATGGTTTCCTCACTTACCAAAAAGGGAGGACTTACTTCAATAAAACCTTTAGATACATGATGTTCAATCATTAAATTTCCCAACTCTCTAGACAATTTTGAACCAGCCTTTTTCAATAAAGGCCAACCAGATCCAGATATTTTTGAAGCACTTTTGAAATCAAAAATGTCCAACCTTTCAGCTATTTCCCAATGAAATGGAGTTTGTTCTTTTTTTGCTTCTCCCCAAACCTTAACAACCTTGCCTTCAACCCCATCAGGAATCCAATCAGCAGGAATATTTGGAATCTTAAGCAACTCGTCGTAAAGCTGAACTTTGTTTTCTTCCATTTTCTTTTTTACATCTTTAGTCTTATTGGAAACTTTTTTGACTTTTTCCATCAAGGAGCCTCTTTCCTCATTTGAGCAATTTGCTATTTTTTGTCCCATTTTTCTAGATTCCGATCTTAGATTGTCATATTCCAACTGAAAATTTTTTCTTTTTTCATTCAGGTTCATCAAGCTTTTTGAATCAAAAACTTCACCTCTCCTCAAAATTCCCTTTTCTAATTCTGGAAGAAAATCTGAAATGTTTTTTAATGAATACATTTAATCTATAATCGCAATTTCTTGACCTACAAGAACTTTTATACCTTGTTTTTTCATCTTTGTTATTTTGCCTGTTTTGTCAGATTCGATCGAGAAAGTTACTTTGCTTGTTTCAAGCTCCACAATCTCCTGGCCTTTTTTGACCTTCTCTCCTTCCTTTACAAGCCAAGAGACCAAAATCACATCTCCTTTGACTTTCCCTAAATCAGGTACACAAAAACTATTCGTCAAGTTTAATTTTGTGTACAGATAGTATTTGAATTTGCAATCAGGTTAATACCACCCTGATCAACAAACTTACATACACCAAGAAGATTTGATTGCCAAGAAGCCAATTGTATTCTTGGGAAAGTTGTGAAAAACAAACCAGCTCCACCTGCAGCAATCTGACATCCCTGAGAAGCACAAGCCTGCACACCTTGGAAACTAATATTATTTGGGCTATGGTTATTGTTTCCATCTATATACATAGCATTGGAAATAGAACTTTCAAGACCCACTTGGAAAAGCATTGGACTTGACTCTTGTATCCAAACCATTCCTTCTGATGACTCACCACCATACTTCAATACAGTATTCCACATTCTGCTTATTATGCTGCTGGCAGGATTATCTGAGAATGGAGTCTGAGGATACCAATCACATATAGGATCACAAGCTTCATCATCATCAGCAGTTGTCCCCTCATATTGGTTTATTGGGTGACTTAGCCATGGTCCGAAAGGATTACATGCTCCAGTTCCTGCTCCTCTGTTTTCAAGTTGGGTGTCAAGATTTCCACCAAAACCTTCAGAGTACTCAGTTCCACCACCATTTGTTCCACCAATCACAGCAACATCTGTCTCTGCACACAAGGTGTCAACACTCAACCAAGATTCCCAGAAATCGAGAGATCGATTGTAGAAACGAACAGAACCCCAATCTCCATGAGTAGCTCCTTCTTCATACAAGCCAAGATTTGAATTTGGATAATCAATTTTTGTCCCCAAAAGAGGATCATGGATACTTGTTATGAAACTATTGTCAGCAATGAATAAGTTATGGTTATGGAAATCAATTGCACCTTGACTCCAGTCAACATTTTCTGGTTCGTCTCTTAATTTTATAATTGTCGAATCAATCTGCAAATAAACAGGAGAGAAGTTTCCTGCGCCTTGCGCATAATCTTCATAAGTAGTTGAAGGAAGAACCAAAATGTCATTTGTAATAACGTAAGGGATTGCATTTGTCTGACCTCCACCACCTGTCTCACCATTCAAAACACCAAGAAGAACATCTGGGTTTACAGCACCAGGATAAGTATTTGTAGTAACAATTGATTCTGGATCATCGGTTGCAGAAGCTGTATCATCAGTAAATGAATCATTCACAACCCAACCATAAATCTCAACAGCATTCCTTATACATGGATCATTGGCTCCATCACAAGGGTCATTATCACTTAAAGTCTTTATGAACTGATTATTAAGCGACCTTGCTGGAACAGCAACTGAATTACCGACCTCAACATTGATTGGAAGTCTCATTTGGTAAGGGCTGTTATCAGTCAATATCAAACTTGAAAGTGTTGGGTTTGTTGCATTTATTCTTGTTGAATCAGCACCACTTAGAGTTAAATCTGCCGGATTCATGAAAGACGTCAAAGGTGTAGGAATATTTTCAGGTCTATCTATATGGACATAAACACCATGCCCAACCTGGGTGAATTCCAAACATGGATTTCCAGAAGAAACATTCAATTCTGGACAATCTGTTGGTAAAGGTTCGGTATCTAAAATTGATGCCGAGTTATTTGATATTTGAGAATTGGTAATACTAGGACTTGCATGCCAAATAAGAACACCTCCACCAGTATTTCCTGTAATAGTGTTATTTATTAAGTCAGGAGTA
>CAZFBE010000005.1:0-51305 GCA_964517115.1 uncultured bacterium | reverse complement strand
GAGGTGCAAAAATTACAGATATTGCAGTTCTTGTTGTTGCTGCTGATGAAGGTCCAAGAGAGCAAACTTTAGAGGCATATGAACATATAAAAGCTGCAGGGGTCGAAATGATTGTCGCTTTGAATAAGATGGATAGCCCCAGAGCGAATCCAGATAAGGTTTTAGGTCAATTACAAAAAGTCGGAATTAATCCTTCTGGACTAGGAGGAGATGTTCCTCTTTTCGCGATAAGTGCAAAAAATGGAGATGGAATTGAAGAACTTCTTGAGGGGATAATTGAGTTAAGTGATATATTGGAGCTTAAAGCGGACAGTACTGCAAAGGTTCAAGGTGTAGTTGTTGAATCTGAGATAAAACAAAATGGAAAAACCTGTACAGCAATAATTCTTCAGGGTGTATTAAAGACAAAAAGTGTTTTGCTTTTTGATGAGGATTTCAGCGTTGTGAGGGGAATGAGTTCTTATGATGGAAAAACAATGAGTGAAGTTTATCCTGGGATGCCTGTTGAGATAACAGGATTGAATCACATTCCCTCTTCAGGTGAGAAATTTTTAGAAGTTAAAAATCAAAAAGCTGCTAAGAAGGCTTTAAGAGCAAGAGGGAAAAAGAAGACTCAATCTTCTGAACAGAGAGTTGTTGATCTTGATGAACTTTTTTCAACAGGTTCAACTAAAGAATTTAGACTCTTGATAAAAGCTTCAAGTTACGGGGCTTTAGAGGCCATGAAGAAAGAGATAGACGCTTTGAAGTCTGAAGAGTTTAAGGTGTTCGTAGTTAACTCAGGTGTTGGAGATGTAACAACAGGGGATGTTGACCTTGCTCATTCTTCTGATAGTTCTATATTAGGTTTTGAGGTAGGAATCATTGGGACTGCTTCTAGATTAGCTAAGGAAAAGTCTGTCAGGATTAGTGTGAATAATTTAATTTACAAAATTGTTGAAAATATTAGGAATGAAATTGTTGATTCAATAGATGCAGACGAGGAAGAAATTAAATCCGGAGAATTGGTTCTTTTGGAGATATTTAGAGAAACTCCTAGGTTAACAATAGCTGGAGGAAAAGTAAAATCCGGTGAGATTAAGAGAGGTTCTAGATGTAGGATTTTTAGAGATGAAAAGATGATATTTGAAGGGAGAATTGATAATTTAAGAAGATTTAAAGAGGATGTAAAAGAAGTTAAAGAAGGATTTGAATGTGGTTTCAGGGTTGTTGGAAAACCAGGACTTAAGCCAAATGACAAATTGGTAACATATGAAATTAAAAGAAGAAAAAAAACAGAGTCAGAAATATTTAATCAATGAAGCAGTTAAGTATTTTCAAATCAATAAAAAATTCTCTAGCTAGAGAAATAGCTCAATTAGATGATCCTAGAATTCCGCCAGATTTAACTTTAACAAAGATTGATTTTTCCAGGGGTTATGGAAAACTTGATGTTTATATAAGCAGTAGTTCAAGCTCTAAGAAAAAGACGATATTGTACACAATGAATATTGCAAAAAGAAGAATAATTTCAAGGGCTTTAAGTGGCTTGCGTTTAAGAAAAATACCTAAATTAGATTTTTTTTGGGACGATACGGTAGAAAAAGCATTCAAGATTAATCAAATTTTAAACAAGTCTTTACCAGATGATTGAAAAAATAGCCACGACAATTGCCAATAATAAGAATTTTCTAATTCTTTCGCACAAGGATCCTGATGGGGATTCTGTAGGTAGCTTAGTTGCTTTTAGTAATTTAATAAATTCTTTTGAAGATAAAGAGGCTGAATGTGTTTGTATTGATGAAATTCCTGATATTTATTCTTTTTTTTCAGGTATAAAAAAGATAAAAAAAACAATTCCGGAAAAAAGATATGATGTTGTTGTTTTTTTGGATATTGCTGTTGAGCATAGGTTGAATAATGAGTTTCGATCGTTTTTAGATAAAGATTTTATTACAGTGAATATTGATCATCATTTAAGCAATAGTTTTTTTGCTGATATTAATTATGTAGAAGAAGATGCAGCATCAACAACAGTTTTAATTTACAAGTTATTTAAATTGCTAAATGCAAAAATGGATCAAGAATCGGTTGATGCAGTTTTTTTGGGATTGATGACTGACACTGGAAATTTTACCTTTAACACAAATCGTTCGGAAACTTTCAACATTGCTGCTGACTTAATAGACTTTGGGGCAAATGTTTCATTTTTGAAAGAAAAAGTTTATTTTTCCAATCCTCAGAGAAAGATAAAGCTTCTTACAAGAATAATGCAAAGAATAAAAATTGATTCAAGTATCAAGATTGCTTGGTCTTATTCAAGGCTTTCTGATTGGGCTAAATACAAGATAACCTCTCCTGATTTTGAAGGTATTCCTGAAGAGTGCAATTCAATCAAAGATGTTAATCTTTTCATACTTTTCAGAGAAGAGGAAAATGGCTTAATCAAGATGAACTTAAGGTCAAAAGGAACTGTTGATTCAAGGATCATTGCAAATAAGTATGGTGGAGGGGGGCATTTTCATGCTTCAGGTGCCAGGTGTTTTGGAGAATTGGACAAAGTAATGGGGCTGGTTACAGAAGAAGCAAGGCAAATTTTCTTAAATGATGAATAATAAAAACAAAAAAAAAATATTTTTGTTGTTGTCTTTTTTGATTCTTTCTTTTGATTTTGGCAGGAATCAAGAAGAGGTGGAGGGTTTTAGGGATTTTTCCCTATTGAATAATATTGTTTTTCAGGAAAATTATTTATTTGAAATACAACTCAAAGAGAATTTGGTAATTGCAAAAATGAAAAAAAACAATCGTAGCAATTCTTGGTTTCCTTTAAAAGACGCAGGTTATTTTGATCTACATGAAAGATTTAATCCTCAAAAATATTTACCCAGTGGCATTCCAAGAGGTTCACTAATAGGCATTGAGGACCTTTTTGCTACATTGTCTTTTGCCAATGATAAATTATGGAAAGAGATTGTTTACCTGGTTGAGTTTGGGGTAAGGAAAGAAATTATTTTTTTTGACGTCAATAGTCAAAATTTTTATTTAAGAAAATCCTATTCAGGCAAGTCTAAAGAATCATTGAACTTGATTGTGGAGGGTATTGAATCTAGGTTGTTTTTTATTGAATCCAACAGGCTTCATTTCTTTTTAGATGCAGTTCTTTTGCTGCCAGAAGATTTCAAATTGAATTGGTTTGATACAATCTATGCTTGGAAACCACCTGAGTTACCAAATTAAATATGCTTAAAATTTCTGTTTTACCTGGAGACGGCATTGGGCCTGAAGTTACAGATGTAGCTGTTAATGCTGCAAAATTTGTTCTTGGAGATGATGTTGAATTTCTTTCTTTTCCTGACTTGACTACAAAAAATTGGGTTGATCATAAAAATGATTTAGATGAATCAAAAATGAAGAAAATACTTGCAACAGACTCTATTTTTCTAGGTGCTGTTGGAGATGATTTGGATATAGATTTTGCAGCAAGGGTATTGTTGAGATTGAGGTTTGAGTTAGATTTGTATGTTAATCTCAGACCTTGTATTTGCAGAGTTCCCGAATTGTCTCCATTAAAAAAATCAAAAGATATTGACCTCCTGATCGTCCGAGAAAATACTGAAGGTTTTTATAGGCAGATAGGAGGTTGGGAAAACAAGGGTCAGGAAGGTGAGATGGCATGGCAGAGAGGTGAATACACAAGAAAGGGTACCGAAAGGATAATTCGCTATGCTTTTGAATTGGCTCAGAGAGAATCTAGACATCGTGTGACGATGGTGGATAAAAGCAATGTTTTGAGGCATGGGCACCAATTATGGCTTGATATTTTCAATGAGATTAGGAAAGATTATCCAGATATTCAATCAGATCACCTTTATGTTGATGCTTGTAGCATGCAGTTGGTCAAAAGACCCGAATCTTTTGGGGTCTTGGTTTCAACAAACATGTTCGGTGATATTATTTCTGACATAGGTGCTCAAATAGTTGGAGGTTTGGGTTTGGCAGAATCTGGAAATATCCACCCTGGAAAAATTTCTCTTTTTGAGCCTGTTCATGGATCTGCTCCAAAATATGCAGGAAAAAATGTGGCTAATCCTTTTGCGGCAGTTTTAAGCATGGCTTTGTTGTTGAAGAATAACAACAAGCAGAAAGAGGCAATGTTGTTGAATAATGCTGTAACGGATCTTTTAAAAGAAAACAAGAGCACTGTTGATCTTGGAGGGAATCTAGGAACTTCTGAGGTAAACGATCAGTTGTTATCTAGATTGAATCAATTAAGTTAGTCTTTTCTATCTATTAGATTTATACTTTACCCATGGCAAACATTGAATCGAAAGGCTTGGTTAAAAAGTATGGCAGCCGTACTGTTGTTAACAATGTGAACATTTCAATACCCAAAGGAAAAGCAATTGGCTTATTGGGTCCAAATGGAGCTGGAAAAACAACAACTTTTTACATGATCACAGGTTTAGTTAAACCAGATAAAGGTCAAGTGTTCCTGAATGACAAAGACATTTCAAAAGCACCTGTTTACAAAAGAGCAAGACTGGGTATTGGATACCTGGACCAAAGCCCCAGCATTTTTAGAAAATTAACTGTTGAGGAGAACATTAAACTAGTTCTTGAGGTTAATAAAATCCCAAAGACAGAACACGAAGGAAGGGTAGAGGAGCTTCTCGAAGAAATGGGAATAGCTCATTTGAGGAAATCTTTAGGGTACGCTCTTTCTGGAGGAGAAAGAAGAAGGGTTGAGATTGCTCGATCAATAGCAAATAATCCTGATTTTATACTTTTGGATGAGCCTTTTACAGGGGTAGACCCTTTGCACATTCAGCAACTTCATGAAATTATTGTTCTTCTTAAAGAAAAGAGAGGTTTGGGTATTTTGATCACAGATCACAACCATCTCGCTATGCTGAAAATAGCTGATTGGATATATTTAATGAATGAAGGGAAGATAGAGGTTGAAGGTACCCCTCAAGAGATTAAAAAATCAAAAACAGCAAAAGAAATTTATTTAGGAAATTAAATTGAAGCTAATTGATGTTTTCATCCTGAGGCAAATAAGGGGTCTTTTCCTTTACGGCCTTATGACTTTTACTTTTTTTGTATTATTCGCTGCATCTTTCAAAGCAGCAATAAAGATGATTGTAGACATGGATACACCAATAGCAAAAGTGGTTGATTTTTTGTCATTGGGGATACCTCAGTCTCTTGTTGTTGCAATTCCGATGACAATCCTATTAGCATCGATTCTGACTTTTTCCCAACTTTCTTCAAGTGGTGAATTGAGAGCCGCTTTAGCTTCCGGTTCAAGTTTGAGGAGAATGTCTTTAAGTGTTGTCTTTGTTGGAATCATTTCTTTTTGCCTTTCTCTTTCGTTGAACGAGTTCCTCATACCTCCTTCTGTTGAGAAAATGGAAAAATTGGTTGTGGAGATTTATAGAGAAGGAAACATGGAGTCAGATAATGTAAATTTCGAATCTTACTATCCGTCCGGGAATGTCAAATGGACTTTGATTGCTGATAATTTAGACAATAATGTTCTTTACAACCTTCATTTATTTAGTTATGAAGACAAAAAAAACCAGTTAATGTTTTCAGAGTATTTTTTATCTGAAAAAGGGTTTTATCTTTCTGAAGATGGAGTTTGGGAGCTTTTAAATGTTACAACGATTTCCAATCTTGGTGATGGTCGTTTTGCAAATCTCAAACAAGATAAATTGCGTATTTTTTTTGAAGAGAGCCCTACGAATATAAAAAATCTCAGAACCAAAGATGTCCAGGAAATGACTTATTTAAATGCTAAAAAGTATGTTGAAACGATAAGGTCTAGGGGAGATTCCCTAAAGGCTGACAAACTGGCGACTCAAACAGAATTAAAAATTGCAGTTCCTTTTGCTTCTATTATTTTTGCCCTACTTGGAATAGCCATGGGCTCTTCATTTGAAAGAAAGCCTGTAGGTGCAGGGATGGGTATAGGTATTTCGATGTTGATAATTTTCTTTTACTACATCGTGATGCTGATTGGAATAGCCTTGAGCAAGATGGGTTTATCGGCAGTTATTTCTGCATGGTTTCCAAACGTTCTGTTTTTAATTATTTCAGTAATAATGTTGATGAAGAGGGAAAACCCAACATTGTTTCCAAGGTGATTGAATTATGTTGGGGTCAGAGCTTTGGATAATATCAACGCCAATAGGCAATTTAGAAGATTGTTCTATAAGGCTTAAAAAAACGATAGAAGAGTGTGATGTTTTATTAGTTGAAAGTTTAAAAAAATATAGAAATTTACATGCTTCATTGGGGATTTCAACCTCTCCAAAGGTTTTTAAGTGGAGCCTAAATAAAAAAAGTATTTCAAAAAAGAAGCTCGCAAGTTTTTTTCTAGATGGAAAAAAGATTGGGCTGATTTCTGATGCCGGTGCTCCAAACATAGCAGATCCAGGATATCAAGTTGTTTATTCAGCTCTGGAAAACAATGCTTCTATTTTTTCTTTACCCGGGCCTTCTTCTGTGTCCTCGGCTCTTTCCTTGAGCAGGTGGCCAACCTTGCCTTGTTTTATTTGGGGTTTTCCACCAAAAGGAGAAAAGAAGATCTTTTCTTGGTTAAGCAGGATGTCCAATATGAAAGGCACTCATCTGGCTTTTGTGAATCCTTCAAAATTAAAAGATTTTATTTTTTTGATTGACAAGTTTATTAATGTAGATTTACAACTTTTTTCTGAAATTTCAAAAATTCACGAAAAGAGGATTGATGGCTCTCCCCAAAAGATTTTGAGAAGCTTGCCAAGTGAAGTTAAAGGCGAGTGGGTAATCCTGATTAAATTCATATAAAAACTAAAAATGATGCTAGAATCTCTAGTTTGTATGACACAGATAGATTTTATTTGGGAGGGATGTCCGAGTGGCCAAAGGAGGCGGGCTGTAAACTCGCTCGCGTATGCGTACGGGGGTTCGAATCCCTCTCCCTCCATGGCTTGGAATGCGAGAGTAGCTCAGTTTGGCAGAGCATCAGCCTTCCAAGCTGAGGGTCGCGGGTTCGAGTCCCGTCTCTCGCTTTGCCCAGGTAGCTCAGGGGTAGAGCGCGTCCTTGGTAAGGACGAGGTCGTCGGTTCAATTCCGACCTTGGGCTTTTTAAAGATTGAAAAACAAAAATTAACTTTTAGGAGGAATTAGAAATGGGAGATTTTAATAGAGATAAGCCCCATATGAATATTGGGACAATTGGCCATGTTGATCATGGCAAAACTACACTTACAGCAGCTATCAGCAAGGTTTTAGCAGCAAAAGGGCTTGCTGAGCAAACTGCTTTTGAGGATATTGACAAAGCTCCAGAAGAAAGAGAAAGGGGTGTTACTATCAATGTTTCTCATATTGAGTATGAAACAGAAACTAGGCACTATGCACACATAGACTGTCCTGGTCACGCTGACTACATCAAGAACATGATAACTGGTGCAGCTCAAATGGATGGAGCTATTCTTGTTGTTGCAGGGGATGATGGTCCCATGCTTCAGACAGCAGAGCACGTTTTACTTTCAAAACAGGTAAATGTTCCTGCTTTATGTGTATTTGTCAACAAAGTTGATAAAGTTAGAGCAGCTGAAGGTGATGATGCTGATGAAATGTTAGAGCTTACAGAGATGACAATTAGAGATTTGTTGAATAATCATGGTTATGATGGAGACAACGCTCCTATTATTTACGGCAGTGCTCTTGGCGCTGTTGAAGGTAAGCCAGAATGGGAAGAAAAGATAGTAGAGCTTATGGCTGCTGTTGATGAGTATTTCCCACTTCCTGAAAGAGATCAAGATAAAGATTTCCTCATGCCTATAGAAGATATTTTTTCAATCAAGGGTCGTGGAACAGTTTGTACTGGAAGGGTTGAAAGAGGTACATTGAACATAGGTGATGCAGTCTCTTGTCTAGGAATGGGCAGAGATCAGGATACTGTTGCTACAGGTATTGAAATGTTCAACAAGAACCTTGGAAATGCAATTGCTGGAGATAATGCAGGTATTCTTTTAAGAGGTACAAAAAAGGATGAGTTGGAAAGGGGTATGGTTATTGCAAAACCCAAATCAATAAAAACTGCTACCGAGTTCAAGGCTCAGGTTTATATATTAAAGAAAGAAGAGGGAGGCAGACATACTCCTTTTAAATCTAATTACAGGCCTCAGTTCTTTGTAAGAACAGGAGACATTACCGGATCTGTAGAATCTTTGGCTGATCCAAACAATGGAACAGTGGTTGAGTTTGCAAATCCTGGTGACAATGTTGAAGCGAAAATTACTTTGATATACCCAGTTGCATGTGAGCAAAATTTAAGATTTGCTATTAGAGAGGGTGGAAAAACTATAGGAACTGGTGTTATTACAGAGATTCTTAAGTAGCTCTTTATACATTTAAAAAAGGATAGATCTAATAAGTTATGGCAAAAAAAGAAGGTCGTAGGGTGCATTTTTATTTAGAGTGCACAGAGTGTGGTGATAGGAATTACAGAAGTTCTCGCAGTAGATTAAATTCTCCCGAGAAAATGAAGTTGATGAAATATTCTCCACGTTTAAAAAAACATACTTTACACAAGGAGGTAAAGGGTTAGTTAATGAATTTTCAATCAAACATTAATGACTTTAAGGCTGAAATGAAAAGAATATCATGGCCTTCTAGAAGCATTACTCTTAATGCAACTAGGGGTGTCTTGTTTGTAATTCTTATTGTTGCATTGTTTTTGGGTCTTATTGATTTGATTTTAAGCAAAATTCTTGCTCCTATTCTGCTATGAGTCGCGATTGGTACATATTGGAAACCGTAAATAGGTATGAAATTCAAGTTGGCCTGTCCATAAACAGAGGTATTTCTGGCGTTGAATCAACAACATTAGATCCAGATCAAGATGAAATGGTTAAAAAGAATAAGTATTATGAAAAAATCGACCCTGAAGAAGCTAATCTACTTGAAGAAGTTGTTACCAGGGTTGAAGTTCCTGCTACTTCGATAAAAGAAAGAGGCAAAGTGGTTATAAAGAGGCTTTATCCAAAATATGTTTATATTCAGATGAAGCACAATCTTGAAACAAAAGGCAATATAAAAAATATCATAAATAACATTTATGGTGTAATTAATTTAATAGGCGGATGGGACAATCCACAACCACTCTCAGAAGAGGAAGTTCAAATTTTATTAAAGCAAATAGGAGAG
Source organism: uncultured bacterium (assembly GCA_964517115.1). Taxonomy (GTDB): domain Bacteria; phylum UBP7; class UBA6624; order UBA6624; family UBA6624; genus UBA6624. The sequence goes on along the minus strand of CAZFBE010000005.1, from coordinate 42,128 downwards.
GCTCAGGTTATCGATTCTGTTGAATTTGCTGAAGGAGATTTGGTCAGAATTCTAGAGGGCGCTTTTCAAGACTATACAGGAAGGGTTCAAGATATAAATCTCGACAAGAGATTGGCGGGTGTAACTATTCCTATATTCGGGAAAGAAACAAGAGTTGAAATCGATATCGACAAGATGGTGGCTGCATAATGGCACAAAAAAAAGTTGTAGGAAAGGCAAAATTGCAAATTATTGGAGGTAGTGCAAATCCAGCACCTCCTGTTGGTCCAACTCTTTCGAGCTTGGGTGTGAATATAATGCAGTTTTGTCAATCCTTTAATAGTGCTACAAGCAATAGGAAAGGGGAGGTTGTTCCTGTGATAATCACTGCTTATCGTGATGCTAGTTTTGATTTTGTAACACTTGAACCTCCCGTTAGTGCATTGATAAAGGAAGCAGCTGGCTTGGATAAAGCATCTGCTGATGCTTTAAGAATCAAGGTAGGCGCTATTACTATGGAGTCTGTCAAGGCTATAGCAGAGAGGAAACTCGAAGAGTTGAACACAAGAGATGTTGATGCTGCAATGAATATAGTTAAAGGCACAGCTCGATCAATGGGTGTTGTGATTGGAGACAAAGATGACGAAGCGATTAAGGATCTAATAAAACAAGGTGAAGAGTTTGCAAAAGCCAAGGAAGAGGAAGAGGCTGCTGCTGCTGCTGCTGAAGCTGCTGCTGAAGCTGGACCTAGCGATGAGGAGGCAGCCTCTGAAGGAGAGACTGCTAGCTCTGAAGGTGAAGAAAGCTCTGGAGATGAAAATTAATGAAAAGGTCTAAAAGAAGTTTAGAGAATAGAGAAAAAGCGGGCTTTAAGACAGCTTCGCTCGATGCAGGTTTGGATTTGCTTGCTTCAATAAAATCTGCAAAATTTGATGAATCTGTTGATTTGCATATCTCACTTGACATAGATCCAAAACAAGCAGATCAGCAAATTAGAGGCACCATGCTTTTGCCACATGGAACAGGAGATAGTCCTAATATTGCAGTTGTTGCTGATGGCAAAAATGCGGAAGAGGCAAAGGAAGCTGGAGCACAAAAAGTTGGCGCAAAGGATTTGATAGATGAAATCAAATCTGGGAAATTAGATTTTGACATTTTGTTAGCACATCCCTCTATGATGAGAGACTTGGCTCCACTGGGGAGAGTTTTAGGCCCTAGAGGCTTGATGCCAAGCCCAAAAGCTGGAACAGTATCTTCTGACATTAAAGGTACTGTTAGTGAGTTTTTAAAAGGAAAGCAGAGCTTTAGAAATGACGACGGTGGAAACGTCCATTTGAAAGTCGGAAAAAAATCTTTTAAAAAGAATCAATTGCTTGAAAATATACAAATGGCTCATGAAACCATTAAATCAATGAGACCTTCTTCTGTAAAGGGTATTTATATGAAGAAAGTTTCTCTTAGTTTAACAATGGGACCTGGGGTAAAGGTTGAAATATAATGGCTAGCACAAAAATTTTAAATCAGAAAAAAGACAAAGTTTCTAAAAAAGCTTCTTCAGTTAAGGAAAGTACCTTTTTTGGAATTTTTGCAAATTCTCCAATTAGTGTTCAGGATGAAACTCTCTTCAGGAGGGAGATTCGAGAACAAGGTGGGAATTTTTCTGTTATCAAAAATACCTTGATGTGGAGAGTTATAGATGAATTAGATTTAAACGATGATGAAAAAAAGGATTTAAAGGAGACTATAAAAGGTCCTATTGCACATGTTGTAGTAAATGAAGAGAATCCTTTCCCCGTTATACAAACGATGGTTAAAAGGTTGAAGGGTGATGATTCGTTTAATTTTAAAGCAGGAATGCTAGAGGGTGGGGTCGTTGACTCTAGCTCTTTTGTAAGTCTTGCAAAGATAAATAACATTGAAGATCTCTATGCCCAATTGGTTGGATGTCTTGATTCCCCAGTTTCAGGACTGGTTTGGACTCTAGACGGTGTTCTTTCTAATTTGGTTTGGACTCTAGATGAAATAGCTAAAAATAAATCTAAATGAGGTGGTGTAAATTATGAGCAAAGATAAACTCATTGAAAGTATTGAAAAAATGAAGGTTAGCGAGTTGGTAGAACTTGTTGAAGCATTAAAAGAAAAATTTAATGTTCAGGGTTCTCCTGTGGCAATGGCTGCTGCTCCGGCTGCATCGGATGATGCTGGAGATTCTGGGCCATCAACCGTCAAAGTAACTCTTAAAGCTGCTGGACAGCAAAAGATAGCTGTTATTAAAGCTGTTAAAAGTGCTTTGGGTCTTGGTTTGAAAGAAGCAAAAGAACTTGTTGATAAAGCTCCGGTTTCCCTTAAGGAAGGAATTTCTGAATCAGAAGGTGAAGAAATTAAGTCAGTATTAGCGGAAGCTGGCGCCGATGTTGAGATCGAGTAACAATTTTTAATACAAGTTGTATTTTTTACGCATTTTGCGTTTTTATAATTTTTATATAAGGGGTTTGCTATGTCAAAAAAGGTTTCTAAAAGTTCTTTTGAAGAAATAAAGGATTTTTCAGTTCAAAGAAAATTTACTGATGCAATTGAGCATGACTTAATTCATCATCAGAAAAAAAGTTACGAATACTTTACAACGAAAGGTATAGATCGTGTCATGAGGGAAGTTTTTCCTGTAACTTTCGACGATAAAAAGGTGACTCTTTCGTTGCCAGAAGGAATGCCTTCTTTTCAGTTGGAGGATCCTGATGAGCCAATAGAAGTTTGTAGAAAACTTGGAAAAACTTATGCAACTTCTCTTTCTATCCCTGTGCAACTCTACAGGGAGGAAACTGGGGAATTTAAAGTTCAAGAGTTAAGGATTGGGAATATTCCAAAAATGACACCAAGTGCTACCTTTATTATTAATGGAATTGAAAAAACTTGTGTTTTTCAACTTTTAAGGAGTCCTGGGATATTTTTTAAGAAAGAAAATCCAGGACAGAAAAATGAAAACAATGTTGCAAAGTTTGTTCCGTCAAGAGGTAACTGGATGGAGTTTAATCTAGATGCAAAGAATAGATTCTGGATTAGATTAGGGAAATTTAGAAAGTTTCATCTTTCTACATTCTTGAAAGCCTTAGGCTTTGAATATAGAACCGTAAAAGGAAAGTCTTATCCAGGGGAATTGGTTTTCGTAAGTGAGCCAAAAACCAAAAATATAGATGAAGAAAAGGTAGACAAGAGAAAGAAACTTGCTTCATATAGAAAACAACTTGTAAAAGTTTGCGAAGGTTGGAAAGCTAGAAGCTCTATAAAGAATGCAGATGGTGAAATTATTGTAAAAAAAGGACAAAGTTTGACTAAAGAGCATGTGGAAACAATTCAGTATCTTCCTGAAAATGATGGAAAGGAAGCCTATGTTGAGGCTAAGGTTCAAAGTTATCCGGATGTGAAAATTGGAAAAGATGATGATTCCCCATGGGCTTTTCAGAAATGTTTTGAAGATGGCCTGTCTTCTGGACTTTTAAGTAGGGATGAATGCATTAAAGAAATATATTTAAATTTCAGACCTAACGACCAAATCCCTTCATCAGAAGCAGCACTTGATTTTATTTGGAAGAGGTTTTTTGAAGGAGAGTATTACGATCTTTCTGAAGTTGGAAGATATCAGATAAATCAGACTTTCCAAAATGATGACATCCCCCTTTCTCACCAGAGGCTAACGATTCAAGATGTCGCAAGAGGCATTAATTTTTTAATAGGGAAAGTTAGGGAAGAGGAAGATTCTGATGATATCGACCATTTGGGAATAAGAAGAGTTAGAGGCGTAGGGGAAATGATTTCAGGAGAATTAAAGAAAGGTTTGATGGGTATGGTCAAAATGGCCAGAGAAAAATCAAGGACCCAGGATGGAGAAACTCAGACTCCACAAACCTTAATAGTTCCGAAATTGGTTTTAAGACCTATTGACAGATTTTTTAGTACTGGGGAGTTGGTTCAATTCCTAGATCAGACAAATCCTTTTTCAGAACTTGTACATAAGAGAAAGCTTTCAGCCATGGGACCTGGAGGTCTTTCTAGAAAAAGAACAGGTTTTGAGGTTAGGGATGTTCACAAAACACACTATGGGAGAATTTGCCCAATTGAAACTCCGGAAGGTGCAAATGTTGGCTTAATTACAAGTTTGTCTTTGTGGGCAAGAATAGATGAAAAGGGTTTTATTGAAACTCCTTATATCCCTGTTGAGAAAGGAACTGTCAATTTTCCTAAAAAAGAGTCTGACGTTAGGTTTTTTAATGCACTTGAAGAGGAGGATTTTTATGTTGCTTCTTCTTGTGTTTTCATTGATGAAAAGAATGAAATTTCAGGACCTTCTCACAAGAGTAGATCTAAAACAAGCAAATTCAGGGTAAGTGCCAGACATAGAAGGGAGCCCCAGTGGGTTGATTCGAAAGAAGTTACGCATCTTGACTTCAGCAATGATCAACTTGTTGGAGTTTCTGCTTCTCTGATTCCTTTTCTTGAGCATGATGATGCAACAAGGGCTTTAATGGGGGCAAATATGTTACGCCAGTCTTGTCCCTTGATATCTCCCTCTCCAGCAAAAGTTTTTACTGGAATGGAATCTGCTGCAGCAATGTCAAGCGGTTACATACTTAGAGCGAAAGGGCCAGGAAAGATAAAAAGTGTTTCTCCTCAAGATGCTGATGGTGGAAGTCAAATAACGATTGAATACGACAAAGCCCAGGTCCTTGATGAAACTGGAAAGGAATCCAAACAGCATGTTCTTTCTTTGAGAAGGTATGCAAGAAGTAATCAAAGTACAGTTATTGATCAAAAACCAGTAGTTAGAGCTGGCCAAAGAGTTAAAAAACATGAGATTTTGACAGATGGCCCTGGTATCAAGAATGGAGAATTAGCACTTGGCCAAAATCTCACAGTTGCTTTGATGAGTTTAGATGGCTATAATTTTGAAGATTCAATTGTTGTTAGTGAAAGAATTGCAAAACTAGGACTTTTGGACAGTGTTCAAATAGAAAAATTTGAATGTGTTGCCAGGAGGACTCGCTTAGGTGAGGAAATCATTACTGCTGACATTCCAAACGAAGATGATTCTTTATTGGCAAACTTAACTAAAGACGGTATAGTTAGGGTTGGAACTGAGGTTGGACAAGGTCAGTTGTTGGTTGGAAAACTTACTCCAAAACCAGAAAAAGAAAGAACCCCTGAAGAGAAGTTAATCTGGAAAATCATGAACCAAAAAGGATCTGACATGAGGAATACATCTTTGAGAATGCCAACTGGAGAGCATGGTGTTGTTATTCGTGTAGACACCCTTTCAAAAGAAGATAGTGGAGTCGAGTTGAGACCAGGTGTTTTGCAGAAGGTGGATGTTTACGTTGCTATAAAAAGAAGGTTGACTGTTGGAGACAAACTAGCTGGAAGGCATGGCAACAAAGGTGTTGTAAGTACAATTTTGCCTGAAGAAGATATGCCTTATTTGTCAGATGGAACCCCGGTTGATGTCATACTCAACCCTTTGGGGGTTCCTTCGAGGATGAATATTGGTCAACTTATGGAGCTCCATTTAGGCTGGGCAAGCAAGCATTCGGGAAAGAGGGCAAAGGTCCCTGTTTTTAACGGTTGCTCTATGGAGACAATTCAAGACGAGTTAGAGAGGAATGGCCTTAGAAGGGATGGAAAAAGCATTGTCTATGATGGAAGAACTGGAGCAAGGTTAGAAAACGATGTTGTTGTTGGGGTTATGAGTATCATGAAATTAAACCATCTTGCTGAGGCTAAGGTCCATGCAAGATCAATTGGCCCTTACTCCTTGATAACACAACAACCTTTAGGCGGTAAGGCTAGAGGTGGGGGACAGAGATTTGGAGAGATGGAGGTTTGGGCTTTAGAAGCTTATGGAGCAAGTAGAGCTTTACAAGAGATGCTTACTATAAAAAGTGATGATATTGAAGGTAGAAATCTTGCTTATAAAAAGATGACAAGAGGCGAAGCTATTGATCTTTCTTTAAAGCCAGAAAGTATAAACAATCTAGATAAAGAAATAAGAGGCTTGGGTTTAGATTTGGAATTTTTCCAACATGGAGATCAGAACGAATTTTCCGAAGAGTTTTCACAAGATGCCGATGAATCAAAAGATTCTGAAGTTGATGAAAATTCTGAAAATGTTGACTCTGTTGAAGAAACCAAAGAAGGGGAAGAAGGAAATCAAGAAAAAGTAGTATCTGAGGAGAATGAACAAGATGAGTAAAAAACAAATTTCAGCTTTAAGGATTTCTATAGCAAACCCCGAAAAGATTAAGGGTTGGGGTGGAGAAGTTCTTCAACCTGAAACTATAAATTACAGAACTGGAAGACCAGAACCGGATGGCCTATTCTGTGAAAAAATATTTGGACCAACAATTAGCTTTGAATGTTATTGTGGAAAATACAAAAATGTAAGAAGGGATAATTTGGAATGTGAAGTTTGTGGTGTTTCGGTTACTCATAAAAGGGTTAGAAGAAGATGGATGGGGACAATTAAATTGGCTGCATCTGTTGTGCATCCTTGGTTCTTGAGCATTCAACCAAAAAATGTTTTACAAAATGTTTTAGGTTTGTCAAAAAGAGCAACAAAGCAGATTGTTTACTATATGAAATATGCTGTTGTTTTTGTTGATCCTGCAAAAAAAGAAAATCTTTTAGGGAGGGTTGATGGTGCGATAAACCCTGTAAAATGGCAGGATTCTAAGCATATCTCTAAGACTTTAGATATTTCTATATCTGACATTGATACGGTTACATTAGAAGACAAGCAAAACTTGATGTCCTTAAGGCTAAAAGAGTATAAGGGTAGCTTGAAGGATTGGGTTGAAGCCGAAATACAGTTATTGCTTTCCAGGACAAATAGACCAAAGTACTGGAACAAAACAACAGCTACTGAGTTGTTGTTTCAGGAACTTGGAGGATCTCAGCTTTCAGAACCTTTTGTTGGGAAAGACGGTGAGGTTATTTTGGATGTTAATACTAAAATTGAATTTAGGACCATCCAAAAGCTATTAAGTTCAAGAATTGACGAATCTGTATTGAAGGGCATGAAGATAAAGGTTGGAAAAACGCAGAGAAGCTTGGAGAAGATAATAGATCAGAGAACTTCAAAAGAGGTTTTAAAGGTTGGAGATGAAAAATTTGATCCTCGAAAAGGTGAATTGTGGAATGTTAAATTTTGGGAATTTCTTAAAACAGAAATTGCTTTCCAGGTAGCTAACATAAAAGAAATAGCTCAATACAATGAAATTCAGGAAAGGGCAATTATGGCTCAAGAGCAATTGGTTCATGGGTTAGATTTGTTTTGGGGCTTGCAAGGTTATGACCCCCTTAAAGAAGGAGATAGTGAATCTGCATTCATGTTTTCTGGAGACCAGAAAAGAAATCTTGATAATATCAGCAGAATAATCGAAAAGAGAGGAGGGATTCCTGCTGAACAGGTTTTCAAGATTGATACTGGAGGTAGGGCTATTAAGGAAATGCTGAAAAGGATAGATGGAAGTAGTGAAGATGCCTTAGCAGCTATAGTCAATAAACTGGATAATGGTTTGGCAAAAATGACCAAAACTAGATCTAGAGATGTCAAGAAAAGATTACGTGTAATGAAACAGTTTTTAAGAAGTAGAAGATATGCTGACATAAGACCAAATAGACTGGAGTGGATGGTTTTTGAGACTTTGCCAGTTATTCCCCCTGACCTAAGGCCGATAGTCAGCCTTGAGGGAGGAAGGCAAGCAACGAGTGATATTAATGAACTTTACCACAGGGTTGTAACCAGGAATAAGAGATTGAAGAACATGGTTAAGATTCGTGCTCCTGAAGTTATTGTAAATAATGAAAAAAGACTTCTTCAGCAATCTGTTGATGCTTTGTTTGACAATCAAAGAAGCCAGAAATCTGACAAGGACCCTAATGGAAGACCTTTTGAGTCTTTGACAGATACGCTAAGAGGTAAAAAAGGTAGATTTAGACAGAATCTTCTTGGAAAAAGAGTTGACTATTCTGCAAGAGCAGTTATTGTTTCTGGACCAAAGTTGAAACTTTGGCAGTGTGGTTTACCTAAAAAAATTGCTTTAGAGCTTTATAAACCAAAATTAAGGAATGTTTTGGAGGAGAAAGGTCTTATTGATGGCGTTAGTTCAAAAGATCCAATATCTGAACTTCTTAAGCAAGGAGTGAAAGAAAGAAGGCTTGTCTGGGATATCCTGGCACAACTAATCAGTTCTTCTGTTGTTATGCTCAACAGGGCTCCAACCTTGCATAGGCTTGGAATACAGGCTTTCCAACCAATTTTGACTGACGAGTCTGCGATTAGGCTCCATCCTTTAGTCTGTACTCCCTTCAATGCTGATTTTGATGGAGATCAAATGGCTGTTCATTTGCCTTTATCAGAAGGGGCTCAGGCTGAAGCAAGATTGCTTATGCTTTCTACGAATAATCCTTTTGTGCCGGGCACAGGGTCTCCATCGAACCTCCCCAGCCAAGATGTTATTTTAGGATTAGCTTACCTGACTTCAAATCCAAAAGAAAGAGTTCAAATTTCAAGAAATGATCTTTCTAGCGCTAAAAAGTTAGAAAAAAACTTTATCGGGCATGTTTTAACTAGAAATATGTCTTCTTCAAATTCTCCTTTTGTTAAAACAGTTAAAGAAAAATGGAACTACATTAACCAAGACTTAATCAGAGACATGAGGTCTAAATGGCCAAAAGGCGTCAAAGATATTTCTTTTCCAATTTCAAGAATAAGAGCTTCTTTTACCTCAGAGAGCGAAGCAAGGCTGGCTTACGATTCACAAAGGATTATTGATGATGAATTAAATAAGCCTCTATCTGTTAGAGATGTAATTATTGTTAGGGAGAAAGATGCCTCTAAAGGTTTTAGGGTTACGACTGTAGGAAGGGTCATTTTTAATGAAATATTACCAGACAATATACCATTTGTAGATGAGCCTGTCTACATAAAGGAATTAAGAAGAATAAACAACAAGATACTAAAAGAATGTCCTCAAAGTGAAGCAATAAAAATATGTGATTCAATTAAAGATTTGGGATTTAGACAATCCAGTTTAGCAGGAATTTCTTTATCTGTTGATGATGTTATTATTCCTGAAAGAAAGCAAAGGATAATAGCTCTTGCTGAAGAGGTTGAGTCTTTTATTGTTAAAGCTTATTCGAAAGGGGTTCTTACTCCTGAATTAGCTGGAATGTGCAATCAGAGATTGAAGACAAATATTACTTTTGCTGAAAAGAATCCAAGGACTGGAGGTTTGGAATTAGTTAGACCAAATGAATTAGGTCGTCCAACTAACAAAAAACATAACAATGTCCCCGAAAAATGGTCTGATGGACTAAGCCCATTGTCTGGGAAGAGATTGGATTCAAGAAGGTTTGACAAAATTAGTTACGAACGAATAATAGAAGCTTTGTGGAATAGGGCAACAGAGAGAATAACTGAGCTTTTGATAGAAGCTGGAGAGCAAGCGGAAGACAATTCTTTGATGTTAATGATTAACTCTGGAGCTAGGGGTAAAATGGATCAAGTTAGGCAACTTGCTGGGATGAGAGGTTTGATGGCTGATCCAACTGGAAAATTAATACTTTCTCCTATTAAGAGTAATTTTAAGGAAGGCTTATCGGTTCATGAATATTTCAGTTCTACACATGGAGCAAGAAAAGGACAAACAGATACTGCTTTAAGGACCAGTAGATCAGGTTATTTAACAAGAAGGCTTGTTGATATTGCTCATTCCCTATACATCGTTGAAGATGATTGTGGTACTGTTAGGGGAATAACTAAAAGACCCCACTTTAAAACAAAGAAAGAAGAGGAAAAAGCAAGAACTAGACTTGGTTTGAAATGGTATGAAAAAGATGGTCCAATGAATTGGAGCTCTTTTGAAAAAAGAATCATACACAGATACACTTCTGAAAGAATATACGATGAAAATGGTGATCTTGTATGTGACGAAAGAGTCTTAATTACAGACAAAAACGTGAAAAAAATAGTTAGTGTGGTTAAAGAAAGAAGCCTCAAGGCAGCAAAAAAGAATTCTTGGGTGCAGGTAAACAAAGCTGGAACAACAGGTGTTAAATTACTTTCTCCAATAACCTGTAATTCTTCAGGAGGGTGTTGTGCACATTGTTATGGATATAACAAAGCAACTGGAACTCCTGTCAGCATGGCTGACCCTGTCGGTGTTATAGCTGCTCAATCAATTGGTGAGCCAGGAACGCAATTGACAATGAGAACATTCCATACAGGAGGTGTTGCTGGATCTGATGTTTCGGATATTACCCAGGGGCTTCCTCTTGCTGAGATATTCTTTGAAGTTTATCAGAGCAGGTTTAAACCTGATATCAAGGGCGAAGGTGCTGTTTTAAGTCCTATCTCAGGAATTGTTACAAACATTAAAGAGCTTCCAAATAATTCAAGACACAGTTATGAGGTTTCAGTATCTCCTGCTGTAAAGAAAAAAGGAAAAAAATTAAAGGTTAAATCAGGTGATTTTGAACAAATATTAATTCCCAAAAACAGAGATATTGAAGTTAAGGTTGGAGACGAATTGAGTGTTGCTGATGCTATAAGTAGTGGTTTGAGAAGCCCTATTGAAATATTAGCTTCTCAAGGGATTGACGCAGCTCAGTCTTATGCTTTGGATAAAATTCAAAATGTTTACAGATCTCAAGGGGTGGATATATTCGATATTCATTTTGAGGTTATTTTGAAGGAAATGTTTAGGTATGTCAAAGTTATAGATGGGGGAGATTCAACATACATGCCTGATGACAAGGTTCCAATAAATGAAATTAAACTGATTAATAAGAAGTTGGAAGATGCAGGCTTGAAAAGAATTAGTTGGGAGCAGGTGTTGGTAGGTTTGAAAAAGGGAGCAAGCAATAGTAGCTCTTTCTTATCTGCTGCAAGTTTCCAAATGACTGCAAGTGCTTTGATGGAGGCTGCTATAGAAGGGAAATTGGACTTCTTGAATGGTTTAAAAGAAAATGTTATTGTTGGGGAAAGGGTTCCGGTTGGTACTGGTTTTAGGAATTTTGAAGATGTCAGCTACGAAGTGGTAGGAAGTCCTTTTGGTACCGGTGTTCTAGATGAGGATTTGGATGGTTATTCTAGTTAGTCCAAAATGGCCAATAGCTATTAACTAAAAGAGCTGTCATAATTCCTGTTACTACGCCAGCTGTAACTTCTACAGGGGTGTGTCCAAGAATTTCCTGTAGCTCTTCAAAGTCTTTTTTTATTATCTTTGCATCTTTTCTTTCAAAAAGATCTCCCATCAAACTATTTATTGCTTTTGCATGCTCCCCTGTTTTTCTTCTTATCCCCAATGCATCAAAAATAACTAAAGTTGCCCAAATTAGGGAAACTCCAAAGATTGAAGAATCAAAACCAAGGTTAATCCCAACGGACCATGCACCAGCCATAGCAAAAGAGGTATGACCTGAAGGCATTCCTCCGTATGAAGCGCTATTTCCATTGTTGAGATTTAGTTTTTTGAAAAATGATTTTAAAATTGTCCCAAAGAGAGACCCAAAAGCGGCACTTGCAAAAACTTTGTTACCTAATATCTGAAGAAGTATATTCATTTTTTTTGACTACCAAGATTATCATAGTAAAAATCAAGGGCAAAAGCATTAAAAAATCAGTTTTATTAAAAACATCTATATTCGGAATGAATGCACTAAAGAGGTATCTTAATTTTTCATGCATCTTATAGGATGTGAAAATATTTAAGAAAATTAAAAGACTAGGAAGTAAAGACAATAAAAAAATAGTTTTTTCTTTTTGTTTTGTTGTGAATAAAAAACAAATCAAAAATCCCCATGCTGATCTAAAAACAAGATGCCACACCCATGTTTCTGAATTTGTTGAATAAACTGAGTTTGAAGACAAAAGAAAAACAACGCTTCCGAGGAGCCCTGTTGCCCCTAGGCAGGCTAGATGAGAAAAAATGTAAGTTAAATCTGCTTCCCCTTTGGAAAAACTGTTTTTTCCGTAAAATTTTAAAAGTTGATTGTTTTTGTTTTTTCTGCAGAATAAAAAAAATCCAACATCGTAAAAAAATATTGAAATATATATATAGGCTGGACTCAATACAGGAATTATGACTGAGAATGCCCACCATATCGGCAAATAGGCATTATTTGTTATTGATGACCATAGCCATTGTGTTGACGAGAGCACTTTTCTTAAATTTTTCATAAACTTATTTCAACTTTTTTAAAGTCAGCAAAGTTATCAATTTCTTTTATGAAGTGTGTATTTTTTTTATCTGTTTTTATTTTCCAACCATTTTTATCGGGAACTGATGACCATAAAAATATTCGTTTATCAAGGTATTCTCCTGGAGAAATGGATGTTTTTGTTTCATAAAGGTTTATTTTCTTGCTTGTTTTTTCATTTTTATACAGGCATCCTGATGGCGTAAGGATGAGATTTGGACAAGATTCAAAAAAAGTTTTATCTTCTGCAAGGTATATTTGGTTGAAGTTTGTATTTCTTATTATTTCAAATTCATTTTTTTTAATCTTTTCAGATAGCCAAATGATTAAATTTTGATTTTTCCAAAAGGAGTTAATCAAAATACCCAGATTAAGGTTTTCATAAAAGGTTAATTCTGATATTTTCTTCGAACTGGACTTCTGAACTTCCTTCAAGATGTCTGTATTTTTTAAGTTAGAAAAATTATTTATTCCAATATCGTTAATTATGTTTTTCACTTTGATGTATTTGGGAAAAGGAAGTGGATAGGTTATAACACCATTTTTTTTCGGAAAAATTCTATTGGAAAGCTGTTTGGCGATATCGTTATTAGTTTTTTCAAAAATCCAAATATTGAAGACTTCATTTTTGTTTTCTTTTGTTGTTGGAATATAGTTGGAATTTTCCCGAAATATATTTTCTGGAATTTTTATTGGTTTTATTGTCATTTGGTTTATTTATAGAATTCTAAATACCCTTTTTGCTATGTATTGTCTAAAATTAGACGGTTTATGAAAAAAATAAAAATTACTCCAAAATCAATTTATTTAAAAAGGAGAGATTTTTTGAAAAGTACATTGTATGGTTTTCCTGCCTTGTCTTTGATTCAAAATGCAAGGTCTTTTTTTTCAAAGGAGGATTCTGATTTGACACCATATGATTCGGTAACTTCCTATAATAATTTTTATGAATTTGGAACAGGGAAGGGTGACCCAAAAAAGTATTCAGGGAAGATGGTTACAAAACCTTGGGAATTGAATGTTTCTGGATTGTGCGATTCCCCCAAAGTTATGAACATTGATGATGTTTTAAATTTAATGGAAGTTGAAGAAAGAGTTTACAGGCTCAGGTGTGTTGAAGGCTGGTCTATGGTCATTCCTTGGCTGGGTTTCTCCTTGGCGGATTTTCTTTCGAAATTTAATCCAAATAGTCAAGCTAAGTATGTGAAGTTCGAAACACTTCACAGGCCAAGTGAAATGCCTGGACAAAAAAGTAATGTTTTAGATTGGCCATATGTTGAAGGTTTGAGAATTGATGAAGCAATGCACCCCCTTGCTTTTATAGCGATTGGTCTGTATGGAGAAAGTTTGTTGAATCAAAATGGAGCACCATTAAGGCTGGTTGTACCATGGAAGTATGGTTTCAAAAGTATCAAATCTATATCAAAGATCAGTTTTGAAGAAAATATGCCTTTGACATCATGGAACAAGGCAAATCCGAGAGAGTATGGTTTTTATAGCAATGTCAATCCAGATGTTGATCATCCCAGGTGGAGCCAAAAAACAGAAAGAAGGATTGGGGAGTGGACAAGAAGGAAAACGCTAATTTACAACGGTTATGGAGATCAGGTTCATAAACTTTATGACAAAATGGATTTGACAAAATGGTTTTAAAAAAAAATAAATATTTGTTTTTTTCTTTTTTTTTGATTGTTTTTAGTTTTGTATATCCTTTTTTGAATGCTGATTTTTTTTCCATAAACCCAGTTGAAAGCATTCTTCATTATTCAGGCCAAAGTTCAATAAGGTTCATCCTCGCAACCCTAGCAATTTCTCCCTTGATGACTTTCTTCAAAAAGCCTTATTTGATATTTTGTAGAAAGATATTTGGCTTAACTTCTTTTTTTTATTGCCTTATTCATTTCTTGATTTATTTTGTATTTGAATTAGAAAAATCTAATCTTGATTTTCTTTATTCTGACGCAGTCAAAAGACCTTTTATTTTTTATGGATTTCTTTCTTTTCTTTGTTTGATTCCATTGGCTATAACTTCAAATCAGTATTTTATAAAAAAAATGGGTTCAAAAAGATGGAAGAAATTGCATCAATTGATTTATTTGGCTTTTGCATTGTCTTCATTTCATTATTATTTCAAGTCTGTTTCTAAAGAGGGTCCCGATTTGGCTTTGGTATATATTTCGATAGGTTTGTTGTTGTTGTTTTTTCGTGCTTTTAAATTTAATTTTCGTTCTAGAATAGGCCATTAGTGCAACGTAAAGATACTGTCAGAAAGCCACTTTCAAAAAAAGAAATATCAAATCCATTTTTAAGTATTGATGCATCCAATATAAAACTTTTTGTTACTGATATTGATGGGACACTTACAAATGGAAATTTATATTATTCTGGGTCAGAAATTATTAAACAATTCAATGTACATGATGGTTATGCTGGAAAGCTTCTTTTAGAAAAAGATGTATCCGTAGCTGTTTTATCTGGAAGAAAGGATGCTTCAAGTGTTTCAAGGGTGGAGGATTTGGGTTGGGACGTGGTGGGTCTTGGAGTCGAAGACAAACTGGAAGTTCTTTCAAGATATTTAAAAAAGAAAAATCTTGATTTTTCACAAGTAGCTTATCTTGGGGATGATTTAAATGATCTTGAATGCATATTGAATGTTGCTGTTGGTGCTTGTGTCTCCAATTCTCACAGTGATTTAAAAAAGGAATGTAATTTCATATTGACTAAGCCTGGTGGTGATGGGGCTTTTAGAGAGTTAGTTGATATGTATTTGGAGTGTTTGTGAAAAAAGAAATTTTATTTGCCTTCGTTTCTTTTTGTGGTTTTTTATTTTTTTCAAGCAAATCAAGCCCCATATCATTAACAATATCAAATCAAGAAGGGGTTCAGATCCTTAAGCTTTTTGGAGAAAATTCTGAGGAGGACCTAACCGAGAATTTGTTTTTAGAAAATATAGAGATGGATTTTTTACAAGGGGAGAATGAATCAAGCTTGATTGCAGCTGAGGGATTTTGGAGAAAAGCCGAAAATGTATTTTTTTTAAAAGATATAACTCTTTTTTCTTTTGAAAATTGGAGCCTATCTGCCAGCCAATTGGATTTAGATATTTTGAAAAATGAAATAAAAACAGATTCTTTTTTTGAAATTAATTATGGAAAAGCAACTATTTCAGGATCTCACTTGAATCTTAAAATTTCTAATTTTTCTGGAACCATAGAAAAGAATGGAGTTGTTGTTTTACAAAGATGAAAATACTTGTAATAGGTAGTGGGCCCATAGTTATTGGACAGGCAGCCGAGTTTGATTACTCGGGATCCCAAGCATGTAGAGCTTTGAAGGAAGAGGGACATGAAATAGTTTTGGTAAACAATAACCCTGCAACAATAATGACTGATGTTGATTTTGCAGACAGAACCTACTTGGAGCCATTGGTTGTAGACACCTTGATTCAAATAATTGAAAAAGAAAAACCAGAAGGGCTTCTGCCAACCCTTGGCGGGCAAACTGGTTTAAATCTTGCTGTTCAGATTGGAAAGACTGGTATTTTAGAAAAGCACAATGTTAAGTTGTTAGGTACTTCTTTAGACTCTATACAAATGGCTGAAGATAGGGGGTCTTTCAAAGATTTAATGAAGGAGATTGGTGAACCTGTTTTGGAAAGCAAGGTGGTTAAAAATTTAGAAGAGGCGGAGGATTTCCTGAAGGAAATGGGACTTCCTTTGGTCATTAGGCCTGCATATACCCTTGGAGGATCTGGAGGCGGTTTTGCAAATGATGTTTCAAGTTTTCTACAGATTGTGAAGAATGGCTTACAGATGTCCCCTGTGACTGAAGTTTTGTTAGAGAAGTCTATTTATGGATGGAAAGAACTTGAGTATGAGGTCATGAGAGATGGTGCTGGAAATTGTATTACTGTTTGTAATATGGAAAACTTAGATCCAATGGGTGTTCATACTGGAGATTCAATAGTTGTTGCTCCAAGCCAAACGCTGACAGATAAAGAGTATCACATGCTTCGTAGTTCAAGTTTAAAAATAATTGAGAGTTTAGACATAAAGGGTGGATGCAATGTTCAATTTGCTCTCAATGAGAAAGGAGAATATATAGTTATTGAGGTTAACCCAAGGGTAAGTAGGTCTTCGGCTTTGGCAAGCAAGGCAACTGGGTATCCAATTGCAAGAGTTGCTGCATTGATTGCTACAGGGAAAACATTGCCTGAAATCAAAAACAAAGTCACCGGAACAACAACAGCTTGTTTTGAGCCCGCTCTTGATTACATAGTCACAAAGATTCCAAGATGGCCATTTGATAAGTTTCCAAAAGCAAATAGGGAATTGGGTGTTCAGATGAAAGCAACTGGGGAAGTGATGTCTATAGGAAGGAATTTCAAAGAATCTTTCGTGAAAGCCGTGGCTTCTTTGGAGATCCCTGGAAAAAAGATTTTTCCTTTTTTTGACAAAACAGACAAAGAGATTGAAATGCTTTTGAAAACACCAACAGATCAAAGAGTTTATGCCATTTTTGAATCAATATTTAGGAACTGGGGTTCAGAAAAAATTTGTTCTCTTTCCGGATGGAATGACTTTTTTGTAAATGAAATTCAAGATCTTCTTCGTCTTGTTTTTTTAGGCAAGCTAGGCACAGAGGAGCAAAGGAAAGAATTTCTTGAAAGAGAAGATATTGAATCTTATCCTTTCTATGAAAAAGAAAAAATTTCAAAAAAAACAAAAAATAAAAGATCTTTCAGGATGGTTGATACTTGTGCTAGTGAATTTGAATCTTTCACGAGGTACTACTATGGTACAGAGAATGAATTAAGCGAGTCTGAAAAAACAAAATCTCCAATTGTCGTAATTGGTGGAGGGCCAATAAGGATTGGCCAAGGAATCGAGTTTGATTGTTGTTGTGTGCACGCTCTTCAAGCAATCAGAGAAATGGGCTTTGAGGCAGTCATGGTTAACAATAACCCTGAGACAGTTTCAACTGATTTTGATTTTTCTGATCAATTATTTTTTGAACCTCTTAATTATGAAGATGTATTGAAAATTGTTGATGATATTGACGCGAAGGGTGTTATTGTCCAATTTGGCGGTCAGACAAGCATTAATATGGCTGAAAAATTAGTTGAAAACAATGTTAGTTTATTAGGGACTTCATTGTCTGGTATAGACATTGCTGAAGATAGGAAAAAAATTGACAAATTACTATCTAAGCTAGATATAAAAATGCCCAAAGGTTACACTATTGACAACCCAGATGAACTTGAGAAAATAATAGATGTATTGAATTTTCCTGTTCTTGTCAGACCTTCTTTTGTTTTGGGTGGCAGGGCCATGACCATAGCTTATTCAAAAGATGATGTTTTTGGAGCTGTTAAAGAAGCATATGAGCAAGTTGATGGCAAGAATCCCATATTGATTGATGAGTATATATTTGGAAAGGAACTGGAGATAGATTTGGTTTGTGATGGAAAAGATGTTTATATTCCTGGAGTTATGGAGCATATTGAAAGAGCTGGGGTCCATTCTGGAGATTCAATGGCAGTTTTTCCTTCTTTTTCACTTGATCCAGAGTCAATTAGTCAGATTGTAGATATTGGAAAGAAGATTGCTTTTGGTCTCAATTGTATTGGGATGTTAAATATTCAATACATAATGTCTGAGGGTGTGATCTATGTTCTTGAGGTTAACCCAAGAGCAAGTAGAACCGTGCCTTTTCTTGCTAAAGCAACCGGCATTTCAATGGCTAAAGTTGCAACAAAAGTAATGCTTGGACAAACTTTAGAAGACCAGGGTGTCCCTATAGGATTAGGGCCAAAACCTAAATGCAGCACATTGAAAGCTCCTGTTTTTTCTTTCAATAAACTTTTAGGTGTTGAAGTTGGGTTGGGCCCTGAAATGAAGTCAACAGGAGAGATAATGAGTTTTGGGGAATCTTTAACTGAGGTTTTTTCAAAGACTTGGACATCGCTAGGTTTTAATGATGTAAATTCTGAAAAAGGAGCTGTTTTGATAACCGTGAACGATAGGGATAAGCTCTTTGCGTCAGCACTTGCAAAAAGAGCCAGGAAACTGGGTTATGAGATTTATGCTACATCTGGAACATATGATTTCTTTAGCGAGAAATCAATAGATTCTTTCCCCATTAGGAAAATTCACGAAGGAGAGCCAAATTTGTTGAATTTAATATCGGATGGAAGGATTTCATTTGTAATTAATTCTGTTTCTGGGAATAGTGAAGCTGAAACAGATGGTATGAGAATTAGAGCCGCAAGCGTGAAGAATGAAATTCCACTCTTTACAAATTTAGAATCTGCTGAAGCATTTTTGGAAACATTGGAGTTCTGGAGTAAAGATAGCAAGGTTTTTCCTGTAAGGGCTCTTCAAGATTCAATATGACGAACTATGGTTTTTTAGAAGTTGTTGGAATAGAGCCAATATCTTCTGACGGAATTGTTCTCTATACTCATGCGCCTTGGCTAAAGGAATCTAAGCCAGGTCAATTTGCAATGCTACAAATTGAGGGAAAACTTCTTGCAAGGCCTATGTCTGTGATGGAAGTCAAGCCAGACGGTGTTGTTTTGTGGCAGATAAGAGATATCGGGTATGGAACTAATTGGTTGTGTAATTTAAATTTAGGAGATAAGTTTTATGGTTGGGGGCCTTTGGGAAAAGGTTTTGAAACTGTTGGATTAGAAAAGAATAAAAAAATTGTTTTGGTTGGAGGTGGTGTTGGAATGTCTCCTTTGAATTTTCTTTATAAAGAATTTTTTAAGGGAAGGGGGGTTCATCTTATCGAAGGTAACAGAATGGCTGATTCTCCTTTTTTAAGCAATCATTTGAGTTTAGATGAGAAAGATGAATATATAAAATCAACAGATGATGGAAGTTTGGGTTTCAAAGGCAATGTTGTCGATGTTTTAAAGGATCTTTCAAGCAAGGGTATTGATTTTGATCATCTGTACACCTGTGGTCCAGACTTAATGCTGGAGTCAGTTGAAAAATTTTGCAAAGATGAAAATATCAATTGTCAAGTTTGTCTCGAGGCACGAATGGCTTGTGGGCTTGGTGGATGTAGAGGATGTTGGGATGAAAGGCATGAGATAATGGTGTGTTGCGATGGTCCTGTTTTAAAGATTGAAAATGGAGGATTTTTATGAAAGAGATTACTTTAAGAGCAATATTTTTATCCATACTTATAACTGCTGCTCTTGCTGGGGCAAATGCCTATCTGGGATTGAAGGCAGGGATGACTGTTAGTGCTAGCATTCCGGCTGCCGTTATTTCCATGGGTGTTCTAGCTTGTCTTGCTGGAAGGAAGAAAGGAAATAATATTTTTGAAAACAATATGGTTCAAACTGCAGCAAGTGCTGGGGAATCTTTAGCTGCGGGTGTTATTTTTACAATCCCTGCGTTAATACTTCTTGGGCATTGGACAGATTTTTCATTTTGGGAGGTTTCCTTGATAGCAGGTTTGGGAGGCATCCTAGGAATACTTTTTTGCATTCCGCTGAGAAGGGCTTTTATTGTAGACAGTAAAGAATTAACTTTTCCCGAAGGGCTTGCGACTGCGGAAGTTTTAAAAGAAGGAGAAAAGGGTGGAGCTGGCGCTAGCTTGATTGGGCAAAGTGCGTTGCTTGGTGGTTTGTTTAAATTTCTCCAGTCCGGCTTCAGAATGTGGGGAGAAGCGCTCGAAGGAGCTAAATTTCTAGGTGGGAAATGGCTTGCTTATATAGGCACAAATTTATCTCCAGCTCTTTTGGGTGTTGGGTATATAGTTGGAAAAAATATAGGAATATTAGTTTTTTTAGGAGGCTGTATAGCTTGGATTGTAGGTTTGCCTTTATATATTTATTTAAATGGAAGTGAATTGATAAATGGAGAATCAATAAATTCAATTGTTGAAAATTCTCCTGTTGACGGTGCTTATTTAATATGGAGTAAAAAAATCAGATACTTAGGTGTTGGGGCAATGGCTGTTGGTGGGGTTTATGCTCTTTTAAAAGTTTGGAACCCTGTTTTAGATGGAATAAGAAGCGGGATGGAAGCTTACAGGAAGATGGGTATTGGTCAAAAAGATTTGCCAAGGGAAGAGAGAAACATCCCTATGCCTTTTGTGCTTGGGGGCATTTGCTTATTGCTGATTCCGATAATTCTTTATTACAACCACGTCATAAGCGATATGAATATAGCTCTTGTGATGGGGATAATCATGGTTCTTGCAGGTTTCCTCTTTTCTTCAGTTGCTGGATATATGGGAGGGCTTGTAGGTTCCAGCAATAACCCGATAAGTGGCATAACAATAGCAACTCTTCTATTTACATCTTTTGTATTGTTGTATATAGGAAAAGGATCTATTGGTCCGGCTGCTGCAATTTTTGTTGGGAGCATAGTGTGTTGTGCTGCTTCTATAGGTTCAGATATTTTGCAAGATTTGAAGTGTGGAAACATCATCAATGCTACACCATGGAAACAGGAGGTTATGGAGATATTAGGTGTTGTTGTTGCTGCATTGGTCATAACGCCAGTTCTTTCTTTGCTCCATAATGCTTATGGGATTGGATCTGATGCACATTTGCCAATTGAAGCTCAAGGGAATTTTTTAGCAGCACCACAAGCCGGTTTGATGGCTTCTGTGGCTGAAGGTATTCTTGGTGGACCAAACTCAACACTTCCATGGAATTTAGTTTATATAGGAATCTTGATTGGGGTTTTGATAATACTATGGGATAAAAGACTGGAAAAGGCGGGGAGTTCTTTCAGAGCCCCTGTTTTAGCAGTTGCCGTAGGAATCTACTTGCCGATAGAACTTGCTGTGCCTATTTTTCTTGGAGGGTATTTGAGGCATTATTTACACTATGGCAAAAAGAATGATACTAGCAGACAGGGCGTTCTTGTTTGTAGTGGATTGATTACAGGAGAAGCTTTAATGGGTATTCTTCTTGCCGGAGTTATTGTTTCTTCTGTAAGTATTCCAGTGATATCCTTAGGTTCTGCTGGCCCATGGCTTGGATTTGCTTGTTTGATTTTGATTGCTAGATATCTTTCTAAAAAAGTTATGTAACTTTTTTTATTCTTTGGATTGTTTCTTCTTTCCCTAAGAAGTATAGTGTTTCGAAAATTGGAGGAGAAACCTTTCCCCCAGATAAAGCGATTCTCAATGGTTGCCATATCTCTTTCGCATGATAGTTTTTTTCAACTCTCCATTCTTCCAGCCTTTTTTCAATTTCTTTTTCTTCCCATGTTTTTATTTCATCTATTTGTTCAATTAGTTTTTTCAACTTATCAAAACAGGTTGGATCAAAGTTTTCAAGACTTTTCCTTGCGGCTTGAGTTTTTGGTTCCTTGAAGAAGAATCCCATCATTGGAACGATATCATTGAGGCTTCTTAATCTCTCTTGAACAATGTCAATCAAGTTAAAAATGATTCTTTTATCGGCTTTTATGTTTTCTTTTTCAAGCTTCACAAGAATGATATCTTGAAGTTTTTCTTTTTCAAGCCTTCTGATATGTTGACCATTAAACCAATTAAGTTTTTTTGGAAAGAACTTGGATGGTGATGTGTTTAATTTTTCTACTTTGAATAATTTTGCAATCTCTTCTTTTGAGAATATTTCCCTGTCATCCCCTGGACCCCACCCAAGCATTGCTAAGGCATTTATTATTGCCTCAGGAAGAAAACCTTGCTCTTTAAACCTTTCAACAGAAACATCCCCATGTCTTTTAGATAGCGGTGAGCCATCAGGACCCATAACCAATGGAAGGTGAATAAACTCCGGACTTTCCCATTTAAGAGTTTTATATAGTTGTATTTGTTTAGCAGTGTTTGTCAAATGGTCTTCTCCCCTTATTACATGAGTTATTTCCATGAAGCGGTCATCAATAACGCATGCAAAGTTGTATAGTGGCTTCATATCATTTCTTGCTATTACAAAATCTCCAATTTGCTTTGTATTTACTTTTATTTTTCCTTTAAGCAGGTCGTTAATCTCAACCTTATCTGCTCTTGCTGACTTAAACCTTAATGCTGATGGTCCGATTTTTTCAGCTTCTTCTTTTGAAAGATCCTTGTCTCTCCACTCTTTATCGAATCTTTTTACCTGACCCATTTCTGCTGGTGACCAAAATGCTTTTTTTTCATCAATCATTTTCTGTATGACTTTTTTGTAAATATATTCTCTTTCAGATTGCTTATACGGTTTGAAAGGCCCACCGTCCCTAGGGCTTTCATGAGGTTTTAAGTCAAGCCATTCCAATATGTCCATCAATGCTTCAGAGTGTTTTTTTGAGGATCTGGAAGAGTCAGTATCTTCAATTCTTAGAATAAATTCACCATTATTCTTTTTTGCAAAAAGCCAATTGAAAAGAGCTGTTCTAGCATTTCCCAAATGGAGATTTCCAGAAGGGGAAGGAGCAAACCTTACTCTTGTTTTGCTCACTAAGAATCTATTTCAAGAATAGCAGAAATTTCTATAGGAGCATTTAAAGGCAGAGATGGAACACCAACAGCTTGCCTGCTGTGTTTTCCAGCTTCTCCAAGAACACTATTCAAAAAGTTACTAGCTCCATTTATAACTTGTGGATGTTGTGTGAAGTTTTTATTAGAAGCAACAAAGCCAGTTAGTTGTAATATTTTTGAAACTTTGCCACCATTTTCGTCCAAGTATTTGTCTATTTGAGAAAGTATGTTTATTGCACATTGTCTTGCGCAGTTTTCTGCTTCTTCCAATGACAAGTCTTCTCCGACTATTCCTTCAAGCATGAGTTTGCCATTTTCCATTGGCAATTGGCCACTGATAAAAAGGATTTTTTCTGAAGAGGCTTGAAAGGATTTGTATGAGGCGACAGGAGATGAGGCTATTGGCAAATCCACTTCCAATAGTTCCTTTGCAAGTTCACGAATATAAGACATAAGATATAGTTTAAACCATTGTTGCAAAAAAATAAAAAAATAGAAAGAGGAATTTCCGTATTAGTTAACAGGAGGCCAAATAAAATTGAAGATAATTCTGATTTGGAAGAAATTTCAAATCTTGTATCTTCAGTAGGTTGTGAAATTGTTGAAAGTTTAATTTTCAATATTCCCAACAGAAGGCCTTTTTTGGGAAAAGGCCAACTTGAAAAAATTCAAAGGTTGTCTAAATCGATTAAGGCAGATTTTGTAGTTTTTTCAGAATCTCTCAATTTAAGGAATATATTGAATATAGAGAAGCATGTTACTTGTAAGGTTATAGATAGAACAAATCTAATATTAGATTTGTTTTCCCAAAATGCGAGAACTGCAGAATCAAAGATCCAGGTTGAAAGAGCTCAACTAAGTTACACTTTGCCAAGGCTAACAAGGATGTGGACACACCTTTCAAGGCAGTCTGGAGGGATAGGCGTTAGGGGTCCTGGAGAAACGCAGTTGGAATCTGACAAAAGACAGATATGGAAAAGAATATCTTTTCTTGAGAAAAAATTAAAAAATATTGAAAAATTAAGTTCAGAAAGAAGAAAGTCTAGAAAAAATTTAATCAAAATTGCGTTAGTGGGATATACAAATGCTGGAAAATCAACATTCATGAACCTGGTAACAGATGCAAACGTTCTTTCTGAAGATAGGCTTTTTTCTACACTTGACTCAACAACCAAAGTTTTCAAAATTCTTAATCAAAAAGTTTTACTAAGTGATACTGTCGGGTTTATAAAAAATCTTCCTCCAGGGCTGGTGGCAAGTTTTAGGTCTACACTTGCAGAGTTGAATGAGGCAGATATTATTTGGCATGTTGTTGACTCTTCAAGACCTGACATTGAAGATCAAATAAGGGTTACAAATGAAATCCTTGGAGATCTAGGTGTTTTAGACAAGCAGAGATGGTACCTTTTTAACAAAACTGACCTTCTTTCAAGGGGCTCTAAAAATAACTTAGTGGGGAAGGGGGATTTTTATCAAATATCTTCAATCAACAAAACAGGAATAGAGAGACTTTTTAAAGATCTTGAAAAATGGATAATTCAAAGATCGTTAAAAATGAAAGTTTTTATTCCATTTGATAGACAAGATATGATTTCAAAGATCTATTCAGAAGGATGCGTTTTGAAAGAAGAGGTTCAAGAAGAAGGTGTTTTTTACACTGTGATTATTCCAAAAAATTTATTAAACTACTTTAAAGAAAATGATTTGGCCTTGGAAAAGAAATAAAGTTTTATTAAAAAGAACTACAAGCTTTAACGCCATCAGGGTCGTGCAAGAAAAAGATGGCACAAATCTTTTGTATTTAGACAGAAGTTCCAATATCCACTCTATTTACAAGAGAGGCATGGAAAGCACTGAAGCATACTGGGATGATTTTTGCATCATTCCTCCATTGGTGAAAAAGGGTAAAGTTGCTATTTTGGGACTAGGAGGAGGAACGTCCGTTTATCTTTATAGAAAGCATTGGCCAAATATTGTTTTAGACTGTTGGGAAATAGACAAAACTCTTGTTGAGGTAGCAAAAGTTTATTTTGGATTTCCTGATGAGCAAGATGTAAGGGTAAATATTGAAAATGCTTTTTCCGATAGTTTTTTCAAGAGCCCTCCTTACTCTTCGATAATTATTGATTTGTTTCTTTCGGGAAAATTTATTCCAGAGCTTCAAGACCCGCTTATTTGGAAAAAAATAAAAAATAAACTTTCTCCTGGTGGTAGGTTGATGGTGAATCTTTCTGGAAAAAATGATAAATGTTTGAATGTTTGTAATTTGATAAAAATGGAGTTTCAGGAACTTTGCATAAAAAAAACAAAAGAGGCTTCAAATGTTTTAGTGATGTCGGGAAGGTTTCCAAACAAAGAAAAATGGATAAAAGATTTACCCGAGTGTTTAAAAAACAGAGTCCAAGATTGGGGAATTTATTGAATAAATAGTAGTAAAAAAATACAGGGCCTAAAGGCCCTGTAAGAAAATCGGTTAATATATGTGTACTATGCCGACAAGAAAATTTAAGATCAAAGGTAGAGTCCAAGGAGTTGGGTTTAGGTGGTTTTCTAGAACTCAGGCTATCAATTTAGGGCTCTCAGGCACTACTCGTAATATGCTTAATGGCGATGTTGAAGTTGTTGTAGAAGGTTCAAATCAGGATCTTGTCAAAATGAAAAGCTTGCTAAGTGAAGGTCCTCCTTCAAGCAGGGTTGATTCTATTGACACTAAAGAAACTGCTGATGATTTAGGATTGGGGTTTGAAATTCTTCCTACCCCTTCTAAATGAATCTGGATACTAACTCAACGTCCAAAGCCCTTAAGACGAGTTTAGCCAAAAACGACCGCAGAAAAGCGGAATACGCAAAAGCTCTGTCTCGCCTGAATGCTCGAAAAAAATTGATTATTGATTTGCTTAATCCAGAATTAACTATGCAGCAAGCCGCGTTGCTTCTTGGGGTTTCTCATACAACCATAAGGAGAGATACTGAGGCGGGCATATTGCGCTGTCACAGAACTGCTGGAAATCAAAGAAGATTCAAATTACTTGACTTATTAGCATATATGGACAATAGAAATGGTTATAATCTCGCAAGCCTTATGAACTCAACTAGCGATGAACTAAATCAAATCCATCAGATTTTGGAAAACTACGAAGAGTAGTTTTCAATTCCTTTTTATTATGAAGAATATAAGAAATATTGGTTTTATTGCTCATATAGATGCAGGAAAGACAACAACCTCTGAAAGAGTTCTTTTTTATTCTGGAAGGCTCCATAGGCTTGGTGAAGTTCATGAGGGAACTGCAACGATGGACTGGATGGAACTTGAGCAAGAAAGAGGAATAACTATAACTTCAGCTGCAACAACTACAGACTGGAAAGATCATCAGATAAACATTATAGACACTCCAGGACATGTTGATTTCACGATTGAGGTTGAGAGAGCCTTGAGGGTTCTTGATGGTGCTGTCGTTATAGTAAGTGCTGTTGAAGGTGTTCAGCCCCAATCAGAAACTGTATGGAGGCAGGCTACTAGAAATAATGTTCCGAGAATTGTATTTATAAACAAAATGGATAGAACAGGTGCAAATTTTGAAAATTCAGTTAACTCTATCAACGAAAAATTAAAATCAAATGCTATTCCTATTCAATTGCCGATAGGTTCCGAGTCGGATTATTCAGGATTGATAGACTTGATAGAGATGAAAGCTTATGAATACCTCGATGACAATGGGCTTGATTTTAAAGAGATTGAAATTCCTGAAGACCTCAAAGACGAAGCATTTTTATCAAGATCAATACTGCTGGATTCTCTAGCAGAGTTTGATGATGAACTAATGTCCTTGTATCTTGATGAAAAAGAAATTCCCAATTCTTTAATGAAGAAGGTTGTAAGGTTAGCAACAATCAGCCAAGGCATTGTTCCTGTTTTCTGTGGCTCCAGTTTAAAAAATAAGGGTGTTCAGATGCTTTTGGATGGAATAATAGATTATCTTCCAAGCCCTTTAGATATTGAAAAAGTACCAGCATACAACAAGGATGGAGAGGAAATCAACTTAAGTGTAAATGATGAAAACCTTACAGGTTTAGCTTTCAAGGTAGCTACCGATCCTTTTGTTGGAAAGTTGATTTTTGTAAGAATATATTCTGGAAAATTAAAATCAAAAGATCAAATATACAACCCTAGAACTGGAAAAACCGAAAGGGTTGGAAGGCTTTTGAGGATGCATGCTGATAGAAGAGAGGATATTGATGAACTTGGCCCTGGCGACTTAGGTGCAATTATTGGTGCAAAAAGTTTTACAACAGGTGATACTTTGACCACCAAAGGAAATTCTTTCACTCTTTCAAGAGTTACTTTTCCAGATCCGGTGATTTCCATTTCTTTAGAGCCAAAGAAGACGGCTGATTTAGACAAGCTTGGAGAATCTTTGTCAAAGTTAGGAGAAGAAGATCCTTCTTTTAAATTTTCTGTTGATTCTGAAACTGGGCAAACTATTATTTCAGGAATGGGAGAATTACATTTAGAAATAATAGTTAGCAGGCTTCAGCGGGAATTTAAACTTGATACAAATGTTGGAAGGCCAAAGGTTTCTTACAGAGAGTCAATAGCTAACTCAAGTGTTGCTGAAGGAAAGTATGTAAGGCAGAGTGGTGGAAGAGGGCAGTATGGACATGTCGTCATTGAGATAGAGCCGCGAAAGAAAGACAAGGAGCAGGTTTTGGAAATGGAAGACCTGACAAAAGGAGGATCTGTTCCAAAAGAGTACCACAAACCTGTCTTACAAGGAGTTAAAGAAGCAGCTTTGAATGGGTCTATTGCAGGTTATAAAGTTATTGATTTTCATCTTAAACTTTTGGATGGAAGCTATCATGATGTTGACTCTTCGGAAATTGCTTTCAAGATTGCTGCTGTAGACGCTTTTAGAAAAGCTTTTTTAAAAGCATCCCCATTGCTTTTGGAGCCAATTATGGATGCAGAAGTAATGGTGAAAGAAGAACATGTTGGTGTGGTTCTTGGAGATTTAGAAAAAAGAAGAGGGATGGTTTACGATACAAAAATTCTAGATGATGGTACAAGGGTTATAAAGGCTCATTTGCCGCTATCTGAAACTTTTGGGTACACAACTGTTCTGAGGAATGTAACGAGCGGTACAGGAACTTCAAGTATGGAATTCCTAAAATACGAAAAGGTTCCTGAGCACATAAAAGAAAAAATTTCACACGCTGCAAATTAAGAATTCAATTAAAAGTATTTAAATATAGACTACTATCTATGTTGTCTAATATCAAGACTCGAGCATCATTTGCACTCGTTTTAGTGGGGCTCATTTGGGGTTACGCTTTCGTTGTCATGAAAAATGAGTTGGATTTTTTCTCTGTTTTCAATCTTTTATTTTGGAGATTTTTGATTGCTTTTGTTTTTCTGTCTATTTTTTATGGATTTTCTTCAGACAAGAGACTTTGGAGGGATGGATTCATTGCAGGGTCTTTTTTGTTCTTGGGTTACGTATTTCAAACCTTTGGCCTGAAGTATACCAGTGTCACGAATTCAGGAATAATTACAGTTGCTTATGTTGTTTTTACTCCTTTGATTGCATTCTTTTTAGACAAGAAAGACTTTAGCAAAAAAACTTTTCTTGCTTGCATGGTTTCTTTTCTTGGACTGTTTCTTGTTATAGCTGAAGGTTTTAGGTGGGAAAACCTATTTTCAAATAGAGGAGATTTTTTAACTCTGGGTTGTGCTTTTGCATATGCTGCTCATATTGTTTATATTGCAAAAAAATCTAAATTGCATAATGTTTTTCACTTTACTTCAGTTCAGATGTTTACCATTTGTTTTTTGGGATTTTTTTCAGTTTTGTTTTTTGAAGGACCTTTGGTTCTTCCAGGTTCAGAAAGTTGGCTTTCTTTGTTTTTTCTTGGGGTCATTGTAAGTGCGCTTATGTTTGTTTTGCAGGTTTGGTCTCAACGTGTCTTGTCGTATGAAACTAGTGCAATATTACTAACTCTAGAAGCTCCATTTGCAATATTTTTTGGTATTTTCTTAATGGGGGATATTGTTGCTTTCGAAAAATGGATTGGTGTTGCGGTTCTAGGTTTTTCAATTTGGATGGTTTTAAAAGAAGAATTTAAAATGAAGAGTAGGGTAATAGAGAATGAATAAAACATTGATAATCCTTCCTTGTTTCAATGAGCTTGAAACAGCCCCTTCTCTAATAAGTGAAATTTTAAAAATTAACGATGTGGATGTCTTGGTTGTTGATGACAGGTCTGAGGATGGAACTGTTGAAGGCATAAAAAAGCAGATCAAAGATGAAAGATTAAATATTTTGGTGAGGAAGGAAAAAAGATCTTTTGCAAATTCTGAGATGGATGGTTTTAGGTTTGCAATTGAGAAAGGTTATGAGAATCTAGTTACCATGGATGCAGATGGGTCCCACTCTTCAAAATACATACCAGAAATGATTGAGATGCTCAAAAAGCATGACTTGGTTATTGGGTCCAGGTATATGGATGGTGTTAGTGTCGTTAATTGGCCAATTCAAAGAATAGCAATTTCTCTTTTTGCAAATTTCTTGGCAAGGAAAATGCTCAGACTTGATATTAGTGACCTAACAAGTGGCTTTATGGCTATGAAGATTGACGTGCCTTTGAATTTGGAATTATGCGCAATTCAAACTCAAGGATATGGATACTTGATTGAATATAAATGGCGCTCTGTAAGAGCTGGATTCAGGGTTTCTGAATTTCCGATAATTTTCATAGAAAGGACAAAAGGACAAAGCAAGATGAGTTCAAAGCATGCACAAGAAGCTTTTTGGATGTTGCTTTTATTGACCCTGAAAGAAAGATTCCTAAGCAAGGACAAGGATTGCTGAAGTGAAAAAGGATATGAAATTTTGTGTTTTTGCAGATGTTCATTCCTATGATTCCATAAAGAAGAAAATTGGGGATGATGTTTGGGACGCAATCAAAGTTTATAAAAGCTTTATTGAGCAATATGCAGGCTGGTTCAAGGGTGAAATTCTTTATTCTGAAGAGCAAAAATTTGTGATAATTTTTAAAGACGCATTAAATGCAGTTAGGTTTTCAAATTCTATTCAGATAGGTTTGTTTGAGTTGGATTGGCCAGAATCATTGATGAAAACTGAAGAGGGGTGTGAGGATGGGAGTTACAGAGGCTTCAGGGTGAAGATGGGAATTGATTCTTCAGATGAGAGTATTCAAAATTCCGAAGAGGTTTCTAAAATATGTAACCCTGGGCAAACCCTTGTTACGAAAGATTTTTTTACTTTTGTGGAGAGCAGCATATCAGAAGATTCTGTTTTTGAAGAAAAAGGATTTTTTTACAAGGGTGATGCAAAAGAGAAAATTTTTTTAGTGCAGGTTTTACCAAAAGTACTTTCTCAAAGGAAGTTTGAAAAATTAAATATTGACGAAGGTTCTAAAACAAATATACAAGGGCATTTGGAAGATTTTTTTGGGAGAGGTCAAGAGGTGGATTTTTTGGAAAATCTTTTAAAAGAAAAAACCAGATTGATTAATATTTTTGGACCAGGTGGAGCTGGAAAAACAAGCCTTTCTAAAGAATTTGCAATCAGGAATTTAAAACAGTTTCAAACAGATGGGGGCGCATGGTTTGTCGATCTTTCCAGTTGTAGGGACATTGATTCAATTTTTTCTTCTTTGGAAAATCTTTTTTCAATTCCAAGCTTAAACCTGAATTCAGACAAAGAACATTTTGACGTCCTTCGCAAGCATTTCTCTCAACTTGGAGATACTTTGATAATTTTTGACAATGTAGAGCAGGTTTCAAAAGAGGTTGCAAAATTGGTTTTGAATGTCTTTTTGCCGCTTAGGAATGTTTATTTGATCCTGACAAGCAGAGATTTGATAAAGTTAAGAGAGGAAAAAGTTTTAAACCTGAAACCTTTAAATTCCGACGATGCTTTTGATTTGTTTGTAAATCGAGCAAAACAAATAAATTCTGGAGATTTAGAGGACAGGGATCTTGAAACAATAAAAAAAATAGTTAAAAAAGTTGATTTTTCACCACTGGCAATTGAATTAGCGGCTTCAAGGGTGAATTTTCTTTCCTTAGAAAGCATTTTGAACAGATTGGAAGAAAGTTTCAAGATATTAACTAGCAAAAGGCAAGATTTGCCTAAAAGGCAAAGAACTCTTTTTGCAACAATAAATTGGTCTTGGGAGTTGCTGGATGATGAAGAAAAAAGAATGCTTGCTGCGATGTCTATTTTCACTTCAGATTCAAGCCTTGACCTTGTCGAGAGGTGTTTTGATTCTTGTTTTGATTTCATGGCAATAGAAATTCTTCAATCCTTAAGAGAAAAAAGTTTAATTTGTGTTGAAACTCCTGAAAGAAGTTTTGAGACAGTAAAAATTTATGGGTCTGTAAAGGAGTTTATTGAAGAAAAGTTTGAAAAACTTTTTTCAGATTCGGAAAAAGCCAATTTAAGAAAGAGCCTTGTTAACTATTATTCAAAATTTGGTGAGAGGTCTCAGGTTCAAAAGATATTCAGGGGTTCAAAATTCAAATTGAAGAGAGAGCAATTTTTTTATGATTCAGATAATTTGATCAAAGCATTTTGGCATTCATGTGATTTAGGAGACGATTTAGAGGTCAAAAGCGTTGCAACCATCCTGTTAGAAACTTTTTTTAGTCTAGGTTTGCTTAAAAGGCTTGAAAAGGTTTTTAACCAGGCTATAGAAAGAAAAGGTCTGACTGATGCATCAAAGGTTGTGATTAGTGAGTTCTATGGGATAGTCTCAATAAGATTTAACCCTAGCGAGAAAACAACATCAAGACTTAAGTTCGCTCTGAGTTTTTATAAGAAAAATAATGATTACGAAGGTCAGGTCAGGGTTCTTTCAAGCCTTGGTGATTTTAATGTGGAGTCTCATAATGATAAAGATTCTGAGAAGTATTACCTTGAGGCTTTAGATGTTATTAAGAAAAAAGGTTATGGGCAAGAAAACGAAGGTGTGATTCTTGCCAATCTTGCAAATCTGAATTTCAATAATGGGGAATTTGAACAAGCTGAGAAAAGGTACACAAAGGCAATGAGTTTATTTAAAGATCTGGACAACTTTACAGGGATTGGTTTTTGTTCCACTTATCTAGGCTTTATGGCTTTTTACAAGAATGACTTCAAGGATGCACAAAGATACTATTTAGAGGCTTTGGAAATGTATGAAGAGACGAAGGAGATGTCACGAATTGCTTCTGTTTGTATAAGCTTAGGGGAGTTGTTTTTGAAATTGGACAATTTGGAAGATGCTGGATTTTACCTAAATCGTGCTATAGGAATTTCAAAAAATATTGATATTGCTTGGATCAGGGGTAGGGCTAATTATTTTTATGCTGATCTTTGTCTTAAAAATAATGAGATTTCCAAGGGGGAAGAGTATTTGGAAATAGCAAGGGCTATATTCAAGGAGTCAAAAGATGATTTTGGCTTAGCAAAAATGCTTTGTCATCAATCTGAATTTGAATACCAGGTTGGAAAAAAAGATGATTCAAAAGAATCTTTTTCAAATGCTAGAGATATTGCAAAAAAGTTAAATGTTAATGAATTCACTGAATTAGGTCAAAAGATAAAAAGATTAAGTAATTATTTTTCTTGATTTTTTATGTTTTTATACTCATGGAGGAAAACCCTTCTTCCTATTTTTTCTTTTATCAATTTTAAATCTTGACATTCTTTTAGATTTTCAATAATTCCTCCTGATGGAACTGGGTCAAAAGATCCAGAGACAAATAGACTTTTTCCTGTTTTTTGTGACTCAATACATGTTTTTTTTCCAATTATCGATCCGTATTTTTTTTCGTTTTCATAGTGGGAGTAAGTCAATTGGTAGTCCTTTTGGCTTCTTCCCTTTAGAACAAACTTCAAAGGATATATATCAAAAGGGGTGTTTGCTAAGACTGTTTGATTTCCTAACCCTTTAACAATGTTCCATTCTTGATGAGAGTAATAAGATATTTGTAAAGAAACATAAGACAGGGCAAGCACAAGCGGGTAAAAGTAGTTAGGTTTTCTTCTTGGAATCTTTTCCAGGCCTTTTATAAGCAGGATGATTGTCGCTGGGATCCCAGGAAGAAACCAATATTCTTCCCAAATTTCTAACCCAAAAATACTGAAAATCATTGCGATTAAAGGTATTGAAAGGGCTTCAAAAATAAATAATTTATTTTTCTTTTTTAGAGATTTCAAAACAAAAAAAGACATTAGCGCAGTTATAAAAATACAAAGTAGAAGATCCTTGTTGGCCATTCCAAAATTTTCCAAAAATATTGTTTGTCCTGTGAAAATCGATATCAAACCTCTAGGAATCCTTGTAGGCGTTAGATCTTGTATCATCTCGTTTCCCCTGTTGAGCTGAATTAGGAATTTTGGAAGCCATGGAAGAAACAAGAGTATTGTTGGGATTAGAGATACAAGAAATGCTTTTGTTTTTTTAATTGAGAATGAATACAGAAAGAGACCTCCAAGGATTAGGAATCCATAGTAGTGTGTATATAGCATTCCTGTAGTTGATATTATGAAGATTATTTTGTTTTTTATATCAGTTGTTTGCATATTTTTTTTTATATCAGTTGTTTCAAGTACTCTTTTGATCTTTCTCCAAGCTAAAAAGCTAAAAAGCAGCAAGAGGGTATAACCTCTTCCGGTTCTTGCTGCCTCTATTGCTGCTGGACTAACCATCCACAGCATTAGAAAAATTTGGGGAAAATTATTTTTTGTTTTTGATTTTAAAAATTTGTATGCAAGAAATATAAATATAAATTCAAATATCAAAGAGGGTATTCTTGCGGAGATTTCATTTGAAAAAAAATCTGATAAAAAGTAACTAAAAGGAGATTGCGCAATATAGTACAGAGGTGGATTAAAGTCTATTTCCCACAACCACCTCCACTCTCCTTCAATTATTGATTTACTCCAGTATTGAGTAAAAGCTTCGTCTGCCCATAAGGGGTTTTCACCCAGTTTAAAGGTTCTTAAAAATATTCCAACCCCTATAAAAAGATAAAAAAGACTTTTGTTTATTCTGTTTTCGCTTCGGCTCATTATTGTTTTTTTAATAGTATAGTATGACGCTATGTTTTTAGTCATCTTAGGTTCTTTGATTGCTGATTTAGAGTACAGTCGCACCAATTATGAATTTTCTGGAGACATTTCAAACCCAGTTATTCAAACCTATACTGAAAAAGTTCATGTTGAATTTGTTGATTTTGAAGATCATTTCGAATATCTCATGGAAAGAGATGATGGCAGCAAGACCAAACTGGTATGTTCACAAGAGCATTATGAAGCATTTGTCATCAAGGGAGATGTTCATGAGAGTTGCAAAGGTTACCATCTAAGGGATGGCCAAGAATTCCTTTTTGATTCTGAATTTGAATATCAAGATGCATCATTTCCATTTTCCCAACTGCAAGATGTAGCAATGTCATTTTCAGATACTGAATTAATAAAAGGTTCAGTGGCTGAAGGCGGAGAGCGTGTTTTTTCAAGCAGGATTGATTTATCAGAAGAATCTCCAGATGGTTTTTGGAAATGGGATATTAAGGGTGAGGTCATTACAACCAATCAAGGTTTCCCAATCCTTGGATCAAGGGTTGTTACGAAAATGAATCCAATTACACATTCAGGTCTTTTTTCTGTCCAGGATGTTTCTGTAACTGTTGAAGGTTTTGGGAAGTTTGATTTTCAGGATTCAATCTATTTAAATCCTGTATTGGAAATTGAAACCAATTATGGAACGTATCTTGTTGAATTGTTTTTTGACAAGGCTCCTAAAACTTCTAAGAATTTTCTAGACCTTTCCAAGGCAAGATTCTTTAATGGGACTATATGCCATCGAGTTATTTTTGATTTTGTAAATCAATGTGGAGACCCTACCGGAACGGGATGGGGTGGTCCTGGGTATGAGTTTAATAATGAAATACATACCGAGCTCAAACACGTGCCCTATGTTCTTTCAATGGCAAATGCAGGACCTGATACGAATGGGAGTCAATGGTTTATTCCTGTTAAAGACACAGAGAGAGTTAGGAATCTTGATGGTAATTATTCTGTTTTTGGAAAGGTTATTTCTGGATTTGAAGTTGTTGATTTAATAAATTCTGTTGAAGTGAATGTTGATGACAATCATCGCCCTTTAAAACCAGTCATGATTAAAGGGATTAAAGAAATTTTCCCTTGGCTTGGGTCTTCAGATGATTCAGTACCTGACAGCTCTCCAATATATTTTTTAGACCAGTTTTTAATTGATGGAGAAACACAACTTGCACAAACAGGGATTGTTGACCTTGAGAACATAAGCGTAGATGTTGAAAGAGAGCCATATGGGAATTCTTTTGAGGTTTCAGGTTTTGTTCTTTTGAAGATTACTGCTGGTGAACATATTACAAATCATTATTTCTATATTGAGGAAAGTGGTGATTTGGTTATGGCTCTAGACCTTAGGGGATCTCGTCATGAATCAGTAGGTTTTTATGAAGGAGGCATGTGGAATTTTATTTTTGAAGACCTCTCTATGGTATGGCAAATTTGGACAAATCCAAATAAAGAAATGTATTTTTCAATAAAAGATAATGATAATATTTTTAGCTGGGGGATGGTTAGATATGTTAACGAGTAGAATTGAAGTTATGAAAAAAGTTTTTTTAGCCTTGTTGCCAGTGATTTTTTTTGGCTGCAAGCCAAGCGTTAATGATACAGATGGTTCTCAGGTCCAGGTAAGAGAAGTACAAGTTCCAGACACAATTAAAGAAGAAGGTGAAAAAGTTATGAAGCAAAGTGAAAATAATCCTATAGCAACTATAAAAACAAATATGGGAGATATTGTTATTGAGTTGTATGAAGATGCTGCTCCAAACACCGTTGCAAACTTTGTGTCTCTTGCAGATTCAGGTTTTTACAATGGAGTTATTTTCCATAGGATAATAAAGGGATTTATGGCACAGGGAGGAGACCCTCAAGGAACCGGGACTGGCGGTCCAGGATACAGTTTTGCTGATGAGATTAATGCAAAGGCGTTGGGGCTCCATGAAGAGAAAGAGGTTTCACAGGGTGATGCCCAAGAAGCTCAAATAGAAGTCTTTAAAAAATATGGTGTTGATTCTCAAGAAAAATTGAATGAACTTATTGCTGAAATAGGGGAAGAAAAACTTAGACAAGAAATCATGGATACCGCAAATGCAAAGGCTGCAGGATCTTCAAAAATGGAAGGTTTGATTGCAGATGGATACTCTTTTGATGAATCACTGCCTTCGATTCCAGTAAGCCATGGAACAATTGCAATGGCAAATGCAGGCCCGAACACAAATGGAAGCCAGTTTTTTATCAACCACAACGATAACCATTTCTTAAACGGAAAGCACACTGCTTTTGGTAGGGTTATCGAAGGGATGGATGTTGTTGACAGGATATGCAATTTGCCAACTGATGGTCGAGACAGGCCTGTCCAGGATGTTGAGATGGTTGAAGTGATCATTGAAAACAAAAGGGACCACGATTACACTGTAGTCAAGATAGAAGACTAGTTCACTGGTTTTTTTTGGGGAATCGTCTAAGGGCAAGACACCGGTCTCTGGCACCGGGAATCTAGGTTCGAATCCTAGTTCCCCAGTTTTGTTATAGGCTGTTTAAATCCCGCTATCCCGAACCCCAAAAGACAAAAGTGTTTTATTGTCTGATTGTTAGTATTTAATTACAACTGGTTACTTTTTCTTCACTATCAAAACAAATTCTTGCAGTTGGAATGTTGTTCACAAAATTGACTCTTGTTGCAAGTGTTCCGTCAAGCCTGAACTCTTTCCATATTCCATCAGCATATCCATCAAGATGTTGTCCGGTTTTTTTGATTGAGCCATTTTTGTAAAATTCGATATAGTCGCCATTTAGTTCATTGTCTTGAAACAGGGTGGTAATTTTCTTTTCACCAGTTTCATACCACTCACTCCATTCCCCTTGAGCTAACCCTTTGATCATTTCTCCCTCTTCTTTTTTTTGCCCATTCTCATGCCACCATGTTACTGTTCCTTCAAGAACGCCATTGTCGTAATTTGCCTGATATTCAAGTTTTTTGTTTGTATACCATTTTTGAAACATCCCATGTTCTTTGCCATTTTCATATTGTCCTTTCGTCAAAATGTAGCCAGAAGAGTTCCATTCAGTGTACCTTCCTTCTTTCACACCTTCCTTAAAGTGCGTCTCTGTATATTTTCTTCCATTTTCATGATATGTCATTTGGTTTCCATGCATTTTTCCATCAAGATAAAGAACCTTTATGGCATTTGTACCATCTTCTCTTCTTGTTGTCCAGTAACCATCTTTTTTGTTGTTTGAATAGTTTCCCTTTATCAAAATATTTCCATTTGGATACCATTCAATATAAGGGCCTTGAAAAATGTATTCACCTTTGTGATTCTCGATTTGGCAACTTAAAATTGAATGTTCATTTTCAACCTTACCAACACCTATTTTCTGAGTGCCTTTTGGACAGTCTTTAATTTTTGAGGGGTCTAGAAAAATGATGATCGATATAAGAATTAAACAAGAGGTGATTTGAATTAAGTTTAGCTTTTTCAACTTTCTGTATTCATTTTGTTGTACTCTTTTGCCTTTTCCTTCATTCCTTCGAGCATTATCACTTGTTCATTTTGGTTTTTGTTTTTTGCCATCTCTCTTATTTCTTCACTGATTTTCATTGAGCAAAATTTTGGACCACACATTGAACAGAAGTGAGCAACTTTTGCATTTGAATGAGGTAGTGTTTCATCATGAAATTCTCTTGCTGTAACTGGATCTAAGGAAAGGTTGAATTGATCTTCCCATCTAAACTCAAATCTAGCACTTGATATTTCATCATCCCAATTTTTTGCATTTGGATGCTGTTTTGCCAAGTCTGCTGCATGTGCAGCAATTTTGTAAGCGATGACACCATCTTTTACATCTTTCCTGTTTGGAAGACCAAGGTGTTCTTTTGGAGTTACGTAACATAGAAGAGCACATCCAAAAGAGCCAATGTTTGCTGCACCTATTGCACTCGTAATATGGTCATATCCTGGAGCAATATCTGTGGTTAGTGGTCCAAGGGTATAGAAGGGTGCTTCATGACACCAGTCTAATTGTTTTTCCATATTTTCTTTTATCATGTGAATAGGAACATGCCCAGGACCTTCATTCATAACTTGAACATTGAATTCCCAAGCTCTCTTTGTTAGCTCTCCTTGAATTTTAAGTTCATCAAATTGAGCTTCATCATTTGCATCATAGATAGACCCTGGTCTTAACCCATCTCCTATTGAGAAAGATATGTCATATTTTGCACAAATTCTACAAATGTCATCCCAGTGTGTATATGCAAAATTTTCTTCGTGATGAGATAAGCACCATTTCGCCATTATGGACCCCCCTCTGCTAACGATACCGGTCATTCTCTCACTTGTTTTTGGTATGAACCTTAGCAAAACCCCTGCGTGGATTGTGAAATAGTCAACTCCTTGTTCTGCTTGATCGATAAGTGTTTCTCTAAATATCTCCCATGTCAAGTCTTCAGGCTTTCCATTCACTTTTTCAAGAGCTTCATAAATTGGAACTGTTCCGATTGGGACAGAGCTATTTCTTAATATCCACTCTCTTGTTTGACGAATATTTTTTCCTGTTGAAAGATCCATAACTGTGTCAGCACCCCATAAAGTTGCCCATTGGAGTTTTTGAACTTCTTCCTCTATTGATGAACCAACAGCACTATTGCCTATGTTTGCATTAATTTTGACTGCAAAGTTCCTTCCAACAATCATTGGCTCAAGTTCAGGATGTTTTTTGTTTGAGGGTATTATTGCTCTACCTCTTGCAATTTCGGATTTTACAAATTCAACATCAATGTTTTCTCTCTCTGAAACAAATATCATTTCAGGGGTTATTATGTTATTTTTTGCGTAGTACATTTGAGTAGGATTCTTATCTTTTTTTCTTTTTGATATCCATTCTTCTCTAATTTTTGGCAATCCGATATTTGGATTTATTCCTTGAGTTCCGCTTGAATCATAAACATCTAGGTGATGGGTGTTTTCTTTAAGGGAAATCCTCCTAAATGGAATTTTTATTTTTTGATGGTTTGTTTCAAAGTACTCTGAAGAAAAATCAACTTCCTTATATTTCTTTTCACTTCTTGGGAAACATTCCTCGTAAGTTGGATTTTTTTTAAATTTAATTTTTTTAGCCATTACGCTTCCTCCGCCAGAATAACCTGGATCAGGTTCGAGGGGTTCTTCTCAGGTTTTAACTACCGCCCCCGCGTCATTTTTAATTCTAAAACAAAAGATATAAACTATGATTTCTTTACAGATGAAAAAATACAAAAAGATTATCTTGATTTTTTTAGCTTTTTTTACGCTTACTCCCTTGTTGGATAATTTGACCGATTATGCACAGAATCCTGCTGACAGTTATCTTGATGGTTCTGTTGAAAAAGCGAGAAATGCCTTTTTGACGCTAACTGCAATGAAGAGCATTTTGGCAATTGTTGAGGGTAGCGACATTGAAACTGGTGTTCGATTTGGTTTACTGGGACAGAGTGCAGATGTGACTCTAGATGTAGAAGCTGGAGATTTTGCTCAACCTACATATGATTTAGTTGACAAGGCATGGAATGTAACCTTGCTTGCCTGGATAGCAATTGAGATTGAAAGGATGCTTCTTTATGCCTCAGACTTCCAGTGGGGAAATTTTTTCATGTGTTTTGGCTTTTTGGGACTTTTTTTCATTTCTTTAAAAAGTACAAGTGGTTATGACAGCGAAATTTGGGGTAAAAAGATTAAAGGACATGATGTTCACAAAGCTTCTGTATTGTGTTTGCTTCTCGGATTTTCATTGAAGTTCCTTTTTCCATTTACTGTTTTGACTTCTCAAAAAATATCGACTTCACTTACTCAAGAAAGTTTTATCTCCTCGCAGGCTTCTTTGGATGAAAAGGTCAAAGAGCTTGGAGGGCTTGGAGAGGCTCTCAGTTCCTCTTCCCCAGTTGTTGAAAAATATCAAGAGGTATCTGACTGGTTTCAAACTCATGATATTGTTTTTTGGCAAGAATATTCATCTCGAATAGTTAGGCATACTATGATCCTTGCCGCAATCTTCCTTCTAGATGCAATTCTTTTGCCACTGGTCTCTGTTTTTTTCATTTGGAATTTGTTAAAAAGATTTTTTAACTGGTTGCTGGGTTTTTCTAGTTTTACAGTTTAATCGTCATGGTCGATAGGTTGCTGGCCTCTCGATTTTCTTAATTTATTCATTTCCGTTCTTGCCCTTTCCAGATCGTCTTTATTTACGCTATATTGTGTTTTCCTGTCTTCCCAATTTTCAAATGAAGAGATGTTTTTGTTTATGACACCAACAGCCTCTTCTATAAAATCACTCTGAGTATCTCTGTAAACATTAACGCCATTGATTCCATGTTCAAAAAGTGTTAGGTAGTGTCTCCTGTATTTTGTTTCTACCTTTTTAGAGTACAGTATGATTCCCCAGATTGTCATTATTAATCCAGGCCATGCAAAAGCTAGAAAGGTTGTGCTAAGCTTGTTTTCAGCCTCGCTCATAACACCACCACTCACAAAAACACCTGATATTGCAATCAACATCCCAATTCCAACCATGACGCCACCTTTGCCGGAGTCTTCAGACTGATGAACTTTCTTGTAGTTGGCGTATGTCGCTCTTGCACTGCTTGTTGGTTTGATTGGAAACGTTCTTCCTTGGTTGATGACTCTTGTTTTTGTAATTCTTAATCCATTCTTATCCAAAAGAACAGAGTCTCCGTCATATATGTCAACATCCTTTTGATTTAATAGTATTTGCAAGGCTTCCTTAAGGGGCTTTTCTTCTACATAGCCTTTTTCAACAAGTAATTGACCAATTCTTCTTCCCGACCTGGGCAATTCAGACAAAACCTCAGAAAGTTGTTCATTGGTTATGAGTTTTTGTTCAACTAAAAAATCTCCTAACATAAATAGAACCTCGATGAAAGTCTAGCATACTTAGTATGCTATTGAATCAAATTGAACCAAAGGCTTCTTCGAGGTCTTTTTTCAAATCTTCTGGTGATTCGATGCCAACAGAGAGGCGTATACCATTTTTTAAAAGGCTATTATTTTCTTTTTCCTCTTCCGGCACTGAAGAATGAGTCATTGAAAAAGGGGTTTCTATTAGTGTTTTTACGTTTCCGAGAGATACGGCCAAGGTGATTGAGTAAGAGTTTTCTGCTATAAAGTTAACAAACTTGGATCCAGCATTGTCTTTTTTGCTTTTGATTGAAAAGTAAATCATGAATCCGGGAAAGAAGTTTCCTTCTGGGTCTATCATTTGTTTTTTGGCTATTCTTTGATTTTCAAAATCATCCAAACCAGGCCAAGAGACCTTGCTAACTTTTGGGTGCTTAAGCAGGTATTTTGCAATATTTTCCGCATTTGATTGTTGTTTTTTCAACCTCAGAGGGAGTGTTGGTATTCCATAAGTCAAAATGCTCCATGCAGCTTTTGAGCTTAGCATTCCACCAAAGTCTTTTCTTTTAACTTGCAGTGTTGGGTAGAGCTGATTTGAAACAATTGATGCTCCAGCTGTGTCTGTCCCAAATCCTCCAATTGCTTTTGTTAAGCTGTGCACAACAACATCTGCACCTAATGAAATTGGCCTTTGTCCCCATGGGGTCATAAAAGTATTATCAACCACTAAAAACATCCTGTCTTCTTCTTTTCTTTTTTTGTTTTCCTTTTTTACCATTTTGGATATTAGTGAAATATCCATAATTTCAAGAGTTGGATTGAGGGGTGTTTCGAGGTATATTACTTTTGTTTTTTTTGAAATATTTTTTTTGATCTCTTCACTATTACACATATTTACCCTTGTTACAGAAATTCCCAAGTTAGGAAAACTGTCCCTGAGAAGAGAGTCTGTGCATCCGTAAAGAATATGATGTGTGATTATGTTTTCTCCTGATTTAATTAGTGCCAAAAGTGTGGTTGAAATTGCTGACATTCCGCTTGCAAAAGTTAATGCTTTTTCGCCACCTTCTATCTCTGCAAGTCTTTTTTCCAGCATCAAGGTTGTTGGTTCTTCAAGTCTGTCATAGATAAAAATAGGACTGCCATCTTCATTTTTTGCATATTCTTCAAAACCCATTGCCCCTCTTTCGCTCGAATCAAGTCTAAAAGTGCTGTTGGAGGAGAGTGGGGGGACTACATTGTGGGAATAGTCCCAAACTGAACTCTTCATTTCTCCGTGAATCAATCTAGATTCCTTACTATATCTTTTAGAATTTTGTGACATCTTGTAAATCATATACTTTGTTTTACATGTTTTTTTATTTGAAATACAAGGCCCGTTCGTCTAACGGATAGGACGCCACCCTCTCAAGGTGGAAATAGGGGT